>CAZKSP010000004.1:17335-30424 GCA_964555385.1 uncultured Chitinophagaceae bacterium | reverse complement strand
ATCAGCATCGACCTCCCCCCAGGCATTCCAGGGCAGGATTAGCCTGTTCTCACCTCCGCGACAAGACTTTTCCCGCCCCCGGGGCCCGGCAGCACCAGAACGCTCAGGTCATTTCACGGAGCCGGGCCAGTTCTTCTTCCTTGCCAATGACGAGCAGGATCTGATCTTCCATCAGCTTCACGCGGCCTCCGGGAACATCATGAACTGACCCGACATGATGTTCTTGAGGCCGAGGACGAAGACCCCCACCTTGTTTCGCAGATCAGCGTCTGCCAGGGTCTTGCCCTCCAGTGATTCCGGCACCGTGATTTCGACCACGCTGTATTCCGGATCGATCGGCAGGAAGTCGAGCACATTTGGCCAACTTGCCTTGTCGGCCAGCTCCCGGGCAACCTCCTCCTCGGGATAGACCACGCGATTGGCCCCGAGGTGCGAGAGGATCTTGCCGTGTTCCTTCGTGACGCCCTTCACCACGATTTCACGGGCCCCGAGTTCCTTCACGTGCAAGGTGGCCAGCAGCGACTTCGAGATCGTCTCGCCCAATGAGATAAAGACCGAGGTGGCATCCTTGATCGGCAGGTTCTCCAGCAACTCCCGGTCGGTAGCGTCGCCGATAATCGCCTCGTGGATCGTGTTCTTGACCGCATCGAGCCGGTCCCGCCGGGAATCGACCCCAGTAACGCGGCAGCCATTGTCCGCCAGCCTGGTTGCCAGGGCTGAACCAAACGAGCCCATGCCGAGCATGATGAATCGCTTACTGCTGGTCGATGCCATAGGGATCAGCCGACAAGCGGCTCCTCCTCGGGGTAATTCGGCTGATAAGCGGGCCGCTGCCGGGACAGGGCAACCGCCACGGTGATGGGGCCAAGTCGCCCCAGTAGCATGAGCGTGATCAAAATCGTTTTACCGGCCAGAGACAGGTCGGGGGTGATGCCGGTCGACAGGCCAACGGTGCCGAGGGCCGAGATCACCTCAAACAGTGCGTCAAGGAACCACCGGGGACGCTTGGCTGTCAGACCATCGTTTTCGACGACGAGTAGGAGCACGAGGGCAGCGATGGCGATGGCCACAAAGACGAGGGCCGTGGCCGTGGCTCGCTCAACCGCCCGATCGGGGATGGTCCGCTTGGCAAAATTTGCTCGTAATTGCCCGCGGAAGCTCGCTCCCGCCCGCGTCAACAGGGTCATAAACGTACTGACTTTGAAACCGCCACCGGTCGAGCCGGGGCCAGCCCCGATTGCCATTAGCAGGATGGCCAAAAACAGCGTCGCGCTCGAAAGGCTGCTGTAGTCAACCGTATTGAAACCGGCTGTGCGGCAGGTAGTTGAGTGAAATAGCCCCAACAACAGCCGACTGCCGAGCGAACGGCCCTCAAGCACCCCATCCCACTCAAGTACCCAAAAGCTGACTGCCCCAAACATCAGCAGCACGGCAGTCCCGAGCAGCATCAGCTTTGTGTGCATATGCAGACGTTCCCAGAGCGGCTCGCGCCGCCAGAGCCGTGACGCGATGTCGAAGATCACCGGAAACCCGATCCCGCCGACAATAACCAGGCTGCAGATGATCAGGTTCACCGGCACATTCTCGGCATCGGGTACGAGGCTGTTGTCGGCGAGGGCAAAGCCAGCATTGCAGAAGGCCGAAATTGAGTGGAAGGCAGCCCGC
Source organism: uncultured Chitinophagaceae bacterium (assembly GCA_964555385.1). Taxonomy (GTDB): domain Bacteria; phylum Planctomycetota; class Planctomycetia; order Pirellulales; family UBA1268; genus UBA1268. The sequence goes on along the minus strand of CAZKSP010000004.1, from coordinate 28,759 downwards.
CAGATGACTTCAATCGGATCACGGCTGTTCCAGTTGGCCAGCGAGAGCAGCACAAAACCAATCAACTCGGCCACCACCACCACCACCAGCACCATCAACGCCAACTGCCGGAGGCCCCGGCTTGATTTGATGCCAAGTGTCTCGGCAATCACCGCCCGCTGCCGGACTGTCGCCTCCCCCCCCATCTGGAAGAGCAGGAGAGTCGTGATCGTCATGATGCCGAGCCCACCGAGTTGGATCAGCACAAGGATCACGCCCTGGCCGAACAGTGAAAAATCGGCGGCGGTCGAGCGAACGGTCAGCCCCGTCACACAGCAGGCACTGGTGGCCGTGAAAAAGGCGTCGATCGGCTCCAGTGGTGGGCGACCGGTCGCCCGGGCAGCTGGCAGCAACAGCAAGGCCGTCCCGCAGGCAATTGCCCCGAGGTAGGTGAAAAACGACCAGCGGGCCGAATAACTGGTGAGCGATCCGGTGAATTCAGCCATTTGCCGCGGCGGTACGGAATGCCAGCACAGCGGCGGACACCCGCGACCCGTGCGGGGGATGCGACAGTTGCCGCATAACGAACCCCGCGGGCCATTCCCGGATGGTACTTGCCAGGCGATCTCTGAGGCAAACCGGTGGTGGCCGGATGTCCGCAGGAACAGAAAAATCGTCCTCTCTTTCCAAATGTTTGACTCAGGCGAAGAGCGGCCCATAATGCAGAAGTTCGCCGCGCTTTTCGCATCCTGCAACGGCCTCCAGCCATCCCTTCCGCAGGCATCCGACGGCCGCCCCGGCCGCCAACACAGCAATCGGTTGAGCAGAGAACTCGGAGACTCTGGGAAGGCCCGTTGTCTTGTCGAGTCGCAGTCATTTGATATTCAGCAAGGAGTTGTTGGTTTCCATGGCAAGAATTCGCAATGTGTTTGAAATCATTGAGCTCTACGGGCATGACGAGAACTTTGAGCCGCATGTCAGCGAAGAGTTCATCCCGACGGCCGCCCCAGCAGGTTCGCGGCAAAAGATTGATGTCCTGGCGGAACGGATCCAGCGGGGCATGCCGCTGTGGCACCCCGAGGACACGACCGATACGGCCGATCTGATCGCGGCTGGTAACACTGCCTGAGGTGGTCTGCCCAGCGGTCAACGTGGGCCGAGAGCATGCATGAACACAGCCGGTGGCCTTTGGGCCGCCGGCTGTATTTTTTTCGGCCTTAACCGCTCCGCCGCCCCCGCAACGCCTGTTCGATGTCTCGACGAGCAGTCTGCGCTTTGAGTTTCTGCCGCTTATCGTGAACCTTACGGCCCCTCCCAATTCCCAGCAGCACCTTGACCCGGCCATTTTTGAAATAGGCCTTAAGCGGCACGAGTGTTAGCCCCTTCTCGTACCCCAGGCTGGCAAAACGACCGATCTCCCGCCGATGGAGTAATAGTTTGCGGGGACGCTTGGGCTGGTGGTTGAGCTGATTTGCCTTTTCGTACTCGGGAATGTCACAGCCGATGAGCCAGACCTCACCTCCTTTGACCCTGCCATAGGCCTCATCAAGCGACATCTTGCCCGAGCGGAGACTCTTGACCTCGCTGCCGACAAGCGCGATGCCACATTCAAGACTGTCGAGGATCTCATAGTTGTGCCTCGCTTTGCGATTTTCAGCCACAACCCGCTCAGCCGGTTTTTCCTTGCCAGCAGCCTTCCCCTTCCCCGCCTTGGGGGCGGCGCCGGCGGCAGTCGGTTTGGGGGCAGCCATGGATGATCTCCGAAAGCCAGGGGCCACTGGTGTAAGCAACCCCACAATTCTGCGATGATTGAGTGTCGAAGGTACACTAATGGGCATCCGGTCGGGCAGATGGCCACGCCGTGGCCGCCACAAAACGCAAGGTACGATATGTTTTTAATGCATTGTTGCCGTCGCTCCATCACGAGTCGAGTTGCTCTCGTCGCCGCAGCCATCGTCACGGCGGCCTTCTGCACAGAACCACAAGCGGCGGACTGGCCAGATTGGCGGGGGCCGCTTCAGGATCGTCATGCCTTTACAGGCGGGCCATTGGTGACGCGTTTCGACGCCGACTCTGGCGAAAACGTTCTCTGGCGGAACGAAGAAGCCGGTGGCATCTCGACGCCAATCATTTACGACGGCCGCCTCTACACCTTGGTGCGGCATCGGCCGGGCACCTCCGAGGAGGCTGAAAAGGTGCTCTGCCTCGATGCCCGAACAGGAGAGAAACTCTGGGAGAACATCTTCAACGTCTATCTTTCAGACGTGCCGGCCGAACGGGTCGGCTGGTCCTGCGTGATTGCCGACCCCACCACCAAGCAGGTCTTCGCCCATGGCGTCTGTGGCGTATTTACTGCGATTGACGCCGTTACCGGTGTCACCAACTGGCAACGGTCGCTGCACGAAGAATTCGGGTTTCTCTCTACCTACGGGGGCCGCACCAACCGTCCTATCGTCTTTGAGGACCTGGTCATAGCAAGTGCTGTGGTCACCGGTTGGGGGCAGACAGCCAAGCCAGCCCATCGCTTCCTCGGCATGGACACCGTCACCGGCGAAGTCCGCTGGATGAACGGCACCCGCGAGCTGCCTTCTGACACCACCTATTCAACTCCCATGCTCGCTGTGATTGATGGAGCAGCCGCCATGGTCTTCGGCTCCAGCGACGGGGGGATCTGGAACCTCCAGCCCCGCACCGGCAGGCCAATCTGGAACTATCAACTCTCCCGCCGTGGCCTCAACGTGGCGCCGTTGGTGACTGCCGACGGAATCTTTATTTCGCAGGCCGAGGAGAACCTCGACAACACCTCGATGGGGGCGGCCGTCAAGATTGCTCTCAGGGGCGGCGGCGATGTCACCAGCACCAATCGGATCTGGGAGCGGAAGGCAATCGTCGATGGCAAGGCAATGCCGGTTGTCATCGGCGACCGGGTCTACTTCGCCGAAGATGGTGCAAAGGTACATGCCTTTGATCGAGCGACCGGCCAGCCGATCGGCAAGCCGACCCGACTACTCGGTACCATCGTCCGGGCCAGCCCGCTGGTGGCGAACGGCCTGCTCTATGTCTGTTCCACGAGTGGCTGGCATGTGCTTGAGCCGACCGACCGGGGACTGAAGTTTGTCGATCGGATGCGGCTTCAAGAGGATGACGAGGTGACCGCCTCGCCGATTGCCTGGGAGGGCCGACTCTACCTGACCAGCGGCGAGCGGCTCTATTGCCTGGGGAATGACGAAACCATCGCGGCGGCCGCAGCGGCAACGGCAGTCAAACCGCTGCCGCAGCAGGTTGCTGAAACCACAGCAACTGCTGCTGGTGAGCCAGCCTGGGTGCAGGTTGTGCCAGCTGAAACACAGATTGCCGCCGGTGAATCGGTCGACTTTCGGGTGCGTCTGTTCGACGCTCAGGGCCGCTTCATCAAAGAGTCACCGGCAACTTTTACCAGTGATACCGGTAGTGTGACTGGGGCAGGCCACTACACCGCTCCGGCGGGCCAGCACGCCGGAGCGACGATCACAGCGGCAGTCGGCGAACTGACTGGCATCGCCCGCGTCCGATCGATGCCCCCCCTGCCTTGGCAATTCGACTTTGATGACATCTCGCTTAAGCCCGACCCCCGTGGTGGCCTGCCCCGCGGCGAGCCCCCCCTGCCCTGGATTGGCATGCGATACCGAAACGTCGTCCGCGAGGTCGATGGCTCGAAATGTATGGTCAAGATCACCACCATTCCGAAGGGAACAAGAAGCCAGGGCTGGATTGGCCCAACGGCGCTTCACGACTACCGAATGTCTGCAGACCTCCGGGCTGAAGAGACTGGCGCCAGTCAGGCTGTCGCAACGGGTGACACTGACGCCGATGCCTTTGCCACAGCCACAGCGGGCACGGGCAATCTGGTGACTGCACGGCTGCCCGACATGGGCCTCATTGCCCAGCGTTACACGCTCGACCTGATGGGGGCCAGCCAGCAACTCCAGCTCCGCAGCTGGCCGCCGCAGGTCGCAACGCACTTTTCCAAAACCGTTCCGTTTCCTTGGAAGGCCGGTGTCTGGTATCGGATGAAATTCGAGGCTGAGACCCGTGCTGGTGATGCCGTTCTAAGGGGTAAGGTCTGGCCCCGCGACCAGCCCGAGCCCGATACTTGGACGGTCGAGGCGGTCCATGAGCAGGGAAACCTGCAGGGCAGCCCGGGTTTTTTTGGTAATTCGAAAGTGTCTGAAATCTACGTCGACAATGTCCTGGTGGAGAACCTGCAGTGATCAAAGCAACCAGAGCCGTCCTCGCCTTGCTGTCCATCCTCATCGCGCTGAGCGCAGTGGTAGCCAGCCGCCCCACGGTAGCCGCCGACTGGAACCAATGGGGTGGCTCGCCGCACCGCAACAACACGCCCGATGCCAGTGGCGTGCCGACCGAATGGGAACCGGGAGAATTCGACTATGACACCGGTGCCTGGCAGCCCGAAACCAGCAAAAACATTGCCTGGGTGGCAGCCCTCGGCAGCCAGAGTTATGGCAATCCGGTAGTCGCCGGTGGCAAGGTTTTTGTCGGCACCAACAATGGCAACGGCTGGCTGGAACGCTACCCGGCCAAAGTTGACCTGGGCTGCCTGATTGCCTTCGACATGGGCGACGGATCCTTCCTATGGCAGGACTCCAGTGAAAAGCTGCCGACTGGCCGGGTCCACGACTGGCCGCTTCAGGGCATCTGCTGCGCTCCGTTGGTCGAAGGCGACCGGCTCTGGTATGTCTCCAGCCGAGGCGAGGTGAAGTGCCTCGACACCGAGGGCTTTCACGACGGCGAGAATGACGGTCCATTCACGGACGAACCGGTCACAGCCAAAAACGAGGCGGACGTCGTCTGGGTGCTCAATATGATGAAGCAGTTGGGCGTCTCGCAGCACAACATGTGCTCGTGCAGCGTCACAGCGTCCGGCGATCTGCTGTTTGTCAACACCAGCAACGGTGTAGACGAAGGGCATATCAACCTGCCAAACCCCAAGGCTCCAAGCTTTCTCTGCATCGACAAGCGGGACGGCAAGGTGCTCTGGACAGACGCCTCTCCCGGCGCAAACGTGCTGCACGGCCAGTGGTCGAGCCCCGGCTTCGCCGAGGTTGACGGGGTGCCGCAGGTCTTTTTTGGCGGGGGCGATGGCTGGGTCTATGGCTTTGATGCCCGCGGCGACGGGGCCGGTGGCGCCAAGCTGCTCTGGCAGTTCGACTGCAATCCGAAGGAATCAAAATACACCCTCGGAGGCCGGGCCGACCGCAATCACATCATTGGCACGCCGGTGTTCCACGAGGGGCTGGTCTACATAGCTGTTGGCGAAGACCCGGAGCACGGCGAGGGAGTCGGCCACCTCTGGTGCATCGACCCAACCAAGCGGGGTGACACCAGCCCGGAACTGGCCGTCAGCCTCCAGACCCCTGACACTTCACTGCCGCACCGCCGGATTCAGGCTGTGATTAAAGAGCAGGGAGAGGTTGCGCGACCCAATCCCAACTCTGCAGCGGTCTGGCACTATCCCGGGCATGACGTCGACGGCAACGGCAAACTCTCGTTCGAGGAGACCATGCACCGCACCTGCGGCACCGTCGCCATCAAGGATGGCCTGTTATTCGTCGCCGACTTCAGCGGATTGTTTCACTGCCTCGACGTCGAGACCGGCTTGCCTCACTGGACGTATGACATGCTGGCGGCAAGCTGGGGCTCTCCCCTCATCGTGGACGGCAAGGTCTATATTGGCGACGAGGATGGCGACATCTGCATCTTTGCCCTGAGCAAGGAAAAAGATCTGCTGGCTGAGATCAATATGGGCAACAGCGTCTATTCCACCCCAATCGTTGCGGGTGACACGCTCTACATTGCCAACCGAAGTCACCTCTTTGCCATCCGGGAGGGAGCGACGCCGGTAAAGGCTACCGCTTCGAAATAGCCGTCGGCTCGGCGACTTGAGCATGAGCAGAGCCTTGTTCTCGGGGACACAAAGCCGACGTTTGCCAAATGCCGGCGTTACAAGAAAGGGCTTGCCGTTGCGCTACCCACCCATCTTTCGCTTGCTGGTTATCGGCTTCCTGCCGCTGGTTGCCGCAGGAGGGATCGCCCGATCGCCGAGTGTTGCCGCCGAGCCAACTGTGGAGCCAACCGCCAAGCAACTGGTGGCTGAGGCTGACCGGATTATCGTGCTGGGTGACTCGATCACCTACGGCGGCCGCTGGGTGGCCCTGCTCGACTGCTGGAAAGAAACGGCGGGACTGACCGGCATGGTTATCAACATGGGGCTCTCCAGCGAGACCGTGTCGGGGCTCTCCGAAGACGGGCACGCCGGCGGGAAATTTCCTCGGCCCGATCTCCACGAACGGCTCGACCGAGTGCTGCGGGTCAGTCGGCCCGACCTTGTCATTGCCTGTTACGGCATGAACTGTGGCATCTATCTGCCCCTCGATGCCGAGCGGTTTGCCAGCTTTTGCACCGGCATCGAGAGGCTGCATGCCACAGTTGAGGCGGCCGGGGCGCGGATCGTCCATCTCACTCCGCCGATCTATGACCAGCGTCCTGACAAGCTGGGGCCAGCCGGCGACACCGACTATGACGCTGTGCTCACGGAATATTCCCGTTGGCTGCTGTCAAAGCGGGCTGACGGCTGGCTGGTGTTCGATGTGCATGACCCAATGAAGCAGGCCTTGGAACGAGCTCGGCGGGATGACCCCAACGTCATCTTCTCACCCGACACCGTTCATCCCAATGAAGCCGGGCACTGGGCCATCTGCCGGGCGTTTCTTGACAGTCTGGGCGTATCGGCCGACTGGACCGAGGAACAGGCCGAACCACTGCTGCCGTTGGTCACCAAACGAATGAATCTGCTCCGAGATGCCTATCTATCAGCCGCCGGCCACCTGCGGCCTGGCGTCCGCCTAGGCCTGCCACTTGATGAGGCGATTCGCGAGGCAGACCGGCTGACGGATGAGATCAGAGCCAGCAGCCGCTAAAGTGAACGACTGCGTCAGGGCGGCGATTCATTCAGCGGGCCACCAGCTGTGGTGCAGCCGGCACGTCTCTCGCCGTGGTTGTCTCGGTAGCCGTCGGATCTTTCTCCCGCCAGCCAGCAGCCAGCCAGCCATCACGCCGAGCCACCAACCGGTGCAGTGGAAGAGGACCGGCAGCAGCCAGTTCTCCCGGTAATTCCAGTGGCTCGATGTCGACGACTTCTTTGAAGACGCGACCAAACCGCTTTTGCAGAATCCGCCGCAGCGAAGTTTCGGAGACGCTGAGCTTTTCCTCGCCGCCGGGCTCGAAACCAGGCGGATAGATCTGCACTTCGCCATCCCGAAACAGCCGCGTGACACCGCCATCGGATTCGATTCGGTACGTCACCCAGATGTCCATCGCTGGAAATGACCGCTCGCCCGAGGTGTAGCGGCTGCCGCGAATGGTGAGCTTCACCCTGCCATCATCGGCATCGAGTTCAACCGGCTTCCGCTTGGCAAAGGTGATCGACCAGGGGGGCTGATCGGGATCACTGGCCAGAGACTCAGGCAGCGTCCCATCCCGTTCCTTGAGCTGCTCTTCAACAAATTCCTGCGTGATCGTGCGACCAGCCAAGGTGATCGCGGCAGCGTTGTTCACAACCGTCTCATGCAGTCTGACACCGAGCACCGCGTCGGCTTCAGCTGCGGGTGGATCGGTGAAAGCGGCAATCTGGTCCGTCAGCGCCTTGCGGGCCACCACTGCCAGCCGTTCACTCGTGGTACTCATCCGCAAGAGTTCTGGGTACCAGCCCCGCTCCTGCAGAGGCTTGCGGAACTTTTCCTGATAGTCCCGAGACGCCTCGGCAATCGCTGCGGAGGTCTCCTGCTCAAACTCTTGGCGAACCTTCTCGCGGGCCTTGCGTTCACTGACCGCCTCGGCCCGGGGCCTGATCTCAGCCACCTTCTTTGAGGCAATTCGGCGGATCATTTTTTGCCCGAACCGTGACCGCACCCCAATGCCGGTGGTCCGCGTGCTGGTCGAGGCCGAGGCGGTGATCGGCTCGGACCAGACCCGCTCGTCATCAATGAAGATCCGCCGGCGAGCAAAGAGATCTGTCAGCCCCTCGGTACAGACTGTGACAGGCCCCTTTGAACTGCGGGTGGTCGCTCGATTGGTGGCAGTGAATGTCAACTGCGTCACTGCCCGATCGGCTGACGGTAGAAAGTCGAGCAACACCGTCCCGGAGGTCCGGCCTACTCCCCGCACAGGGGTACCGAGCACAACCTCGTTGACTGGGGCAACCCGGTCGACCACCCGGTTGACGGCGGTGCCAAGAAGCTTTTCGTCAACATGCAGATGCAGATTGGGACGATCGACAAGACCACGGATCCGAGCAACAACACCTGCCGCCTGCCTCGATTCACTCAGCCGGGCCAGTAGCGGCCCGACACCATCAAGCGACTCGGTGGTGCCGTCCCGCGCCGCCGCCTTTACCAGTCCAGCCAGCTTGTCGATACGTTTCTGATAAGTCTCTGCAGCCCGTTCATTGGTTGCCGCCACCACAACCTCAATGGCTGCGGCGAGCGCCCTTCGGACCGCCACGAACTGGTACATATCGAGACCATTCTCCTCGGCATCAAACCGGCGATAAAGCCGCAACAGGGTTTCAACGTCGAGGGCCTCACCGTCCGCCGCCTGCATTTCAGCAGTCGACCAGTCGAGGTAGGCCCGCCAATCAGCCCCACTTTTGCTGCGGGCCAGTAGCTGGTCGAGCGGGTGGAGGGCCCGTCGCAGGGCCGTAGCCGCCTCGGTCAACGCCGCTGCTGAAGGCTTCTCGAAGGCTGGAATTTCACCAAGTGGTTGATCTGCTACATCAGCCAGATCGGCTGCGGGGCAGACAACTCCACCGGCCACCCCAAGGAACACGGCGACGGAAAGCACAACGGCAAAGCGAGGCATGGGAAGTCCTGACGAAACGAGTGAGAAGCTAGACCGGTCGGGAGGAGTGTAACGGTTTTGCCACCCAAGGCTCTACGGCGATATTGAGAGCCGTGAACGCACTCACCCGTTGAGGCCTGGCCATAGCGGTCGGGGCCAAGCCCCGTCATTTCCGCCAGCCGGAACTGTTTCGGCCGTGATTAACCGGGCATTTGACGGTCCAAAGCGGGATCTGGTTGCCCCGGTCGGGCCACCTGCGATCAACTCAGACGTGTGGCAGACACTTTGGCAGGATGCTACCGCAGCTACTCGAACCGCCATTGCCCGGTTATTGCCCGGTCAAGCACACGATGGAAAACCACTGATGCAAACCGCTTCACTATGTGACTCGCGTGACTCGATTGCTCGGCCCAAGAAAACCGCAGAATCTGACCAACGCACCTGCTGCTGCGGCGGAATGGCAATCGTCCTGCTCGCAATCGCCACCACGACCACTGCGGCGATGACGGAGGCCGCACCGCCAGCCGACCAACCGGCGGTCATCATGGAAATCAATGACTATGCAGTGGCTCTCGAAACGGCCCGTGCGCGCCAGTCAATGCTGCTGGTTTCAATCGAACCAACATCCCAGCGGCAGGAAGATGACCCGATCGCCAGGCAGCTTGCCCGTTCCTCGCTCCGAGATCGCTTCACGGCCGCATCTGGTTCGTGGGTGTTCTGCCGACTGGGAATGGATGAGGGTGGCCGCGAACTGATCAAGAACGCTTCGTTCGAAGCACTTCGGCATGGACCCGGCATTTGTGTGATTGATCAGATGGCCGGTCGCTGGCAGGGACGGGTGGTGACTGTCCTACCCCGAACACCCGGTAAGTACTACGATTATCGAGAAACCGACCTTGAACTGCTGCCTGATCTGCCTCGTGGGTCACTCACCCAACGGTCGTTGATTCTGGCTGTGCGCAGGCATCCAGAGGGCCCGCAGAGCACCTGCGGCAGTTGTGACGACGTGCTCGCTACAGCTGCGGCTTCCCATTCGGTCCATCAGGCCAGCCTGATGCGCCAGGGTCACCATGGCTGGCAGACGCGATCACGACAACTCACAGGGGGCAGCGGAGGCGCATCAGAGGTCTGCGCGGAGAGCTGGCCAGGCCAGGATCTGCTCGACTCCTGTGTCGACTGCGTTGCCTGTTGGCGACAGTCGGAGGGCCACTGGCAGGCCGTCAGCAGCCCCCAGACGGCCTACGGCTATGACATCAGGAGGGGTAACAACGGCATCTGGTACGCAACTGGTATTTTTATTCGTTGATCGCCGGGACGGGCAGAACAAAGACCTTTCCATCCCCCATGCGACCAGTGCGGGCTGCTGTCATCAGCCGCTCAATCACCAGTTCGACCAAGTTGTCCTCCACCCAGCATTCAACTTCGACCTTGGGCAAAAAGGCGAGGGACTGATCCTGCTCAGTTGTGGCATCGAGATAACTCTTTTGCCGACCGTAGCCACGGACCTCGTGCAGGCTGAGGGCCTCAATCGGTAATGTCGCCAGTGCTTCAAGCACCCGCTCAGCCAAAAACGGCTTCACAATAGCGACGATCTGTTTCATCAACTTGGTCTTTATGCTGATGAGGGCTGGCATCTCGCTAGCAGCCGGCAGACCGGACAGCTAGCCCCAGAGTTCCTGAAGCAGTTTGGCCAACTGCCGGGCGTCATCCGAGCCAACCACGCTGGCGATCCGCGACTGGGGAACCTCGAGTTTTTCGAGTGATTTGGCGATCGACTCCCAGAGTTTTGTCCGTTTTTTCCCCTCCGCCAAGTAGAGGTCGGTCACCTGCTCACCGAGCCGTTGCACCAGGGCTGTGTCGAGGTTTTCATAGTAATTTTTGATGACCGTCCGCTGATATTTGGTCAGTTCCGCCATGGAATGCTTCCTTCTAAGTGGGTCGGTCGGGCCGCGGTAGAAGCCAACGCCCCGGATGGCTACAGTATCGGGTAGTCATGGCACCTTAAGCGAGAGAATCCTATGCCGACCATCACCTTCGCGACCGAAAAAAAAGAAATTCAAGTTCCTGAGGGGGCAAACCTCCGTAGAGAAGCACTTGCCGCTGGCGTCGCCCTCTACCCGGGGGTGCACAAAGTACTCAACTGCCACGGCATGGGCAGCTGCGGCAGCTGCAGGGTTTTGATCACCAAGGGGATGGAAAACACCAGCCCCAAGGGGCTGATCGAGAAGGCCCGGCTCGGGGTCTCGATGGCCTACATTGGTAACGAAGAGACCATGCGGCTGGCCTGCCAGACCAAGGTCAATGGGGACATCACCGTGACGACCTGCCCACCAATCAATCTCTATGGCGAAAACTTTTTTAGCTAACTTCACGCGAGCGGTGCCATCCTGGCCACCGCTCGCTGAGGCCGGTCGGCGGGAACGCCAAGGGTTCCCTGGACCGGGGCGCCGGCTTCCTGCCGGCGTTCACGCGAGCGGTGCCATCCTGGCCACCGCTCGCTGAGGCCGGTCGGCGGGAACGCCAAGGGTTCCCTGGACCGGGGCGCCGGCT
>CAZKSP010000004.1:0-17235 GCA_964555385.1 uncultured Chitinophagaceae bacterium | reverse complement strand
GGCTTCCTGCCGGCGTTCACGCGAGCGGTGCCATCCTGGCCACCGATCGCTGAGGGCCGACCCACAGGCCCACTGGTTGCAGTGATCGACCTCGATGCTCATTCTAGTGGTCATTCATGCCACCACTGCTGAGGAGACCTCATGCCGCCTGAGCCTGCCGCTGACCCGACCACCATTACCGGGGAAAACCTTCGCTGGAAAAAGTTTCCGGTGCTCGACGACGGCTTTGTCACGCTGGTCGATGTGATGGGAACCGATGCCTCAGTCGTGCAAGCCGCTCGCGTCAGCTACGGCGAAGGCACCCGGAAGGTAAGCGATGACCGCCAGCTGATTCGCTACCTCCTGCGGCATGCACACACCACACCGTTTGAGATGGCGGAACTGAAGTTCCTTGTGCGAGTGCCAATGGACTGCTGGCGGCAATGGGTGCGGCATCGCACCGCCAATATCAACGAGTACTCCACCCGCTACTCACTGGCCATCGACTCGATGCAGGCAACCCAGGATGACGGCTGGCGAAGCCAGGCGACCAATAACCGTCAAGGATCGGCCGGTGTTCTTACGGTTGCTGATGGCCACCCGCTAACCCAGTCGGAGCAGGAACTACAGAGCCTCGCCCGCCGAGTCTACGAAGAACGGCTGGCCGCGGGCATCGCCCGTGAGCAGGCCCGTAAGGACCTGCCTCTCTCGACCTACACCGAGGCCTACTGGAAAATCGACCTGCACAACCTGCTGCATTTTCTCGCCTTGCGGATGGACAGCCACGCACAGCTGGAAATTCGTCGTTACGCAGAAGCCATTGGGCATGAAATTGTCGCTCGGCTGTTTCCACTTTGCTGGGAGGCCTTCCTCGACTATCGGTTCAATGCCTTGCGGCTCACCCACCTCGACCAGGGTGTGATCCAGCGACTGGCAACCGCTGGCAGCCTGCCAGCAGATCGTCAGGCATTCCTGGCAGCTCAGGACGAGACCTGGACTGGACTTGAACGCTGCCGCGAACGGGATGAGTGCTTGGCCAAGCTGGTCTCACTCGGCTTGGTGACCGAGGGCTAACGCCTTCGGGCCGCCGGCGCGGGGCCACCAAGGTCCCGTCACCGGACATTCGCTGCAGCCATCGTGGCCTCCGCTCATTCGACGCCGACGTCGCTTTGCCGTCCTTGGCTCCGCTTGTCAGCGTACGCCGGCTCTCGGGACCTTGGTGGCCCCGCGCCTCCCGTGGTGTTGGCCGAGGGCGGGGTAATTTGGTTAGCTCATTCAAGTGGGATCACCGCAACTTCGCTGCCGCTCTCCAGTTGGCCGCAGCCAGCAGGCAAAAGTATCAGCCCGTTGGCACGGGACAGGCCAAGCAGATCGGCCGAGCCGCCCCAGGGCAGCGGAGCGGCTGTTGGTGACTGGTCACTGCCATTAATCGTGCAGGGGTGATAAACCGGCCTGTCGGGATTGCCCTTCGCCTCCGTTGTCAGCGTTGCGGTGAGCCGGGGGCGATGCCAGGAGTCACGGGGCAATCCCGCCGCGATCGCCAGCGCCGGCCGCACAAACAGTTCAAAGCACACCAGCGTGCTGACCGGATTGCCCGGCAGCCCAAACACAAGCGTGGGGAACGCCTGCTCTCGCCGCAGCACTCCAAACCAGATCGGCTTCCCTGGCTTCAGCCGCACCTTGTGAAAAACCTGTTCAACACCGGCTGCAGCAAGTGTGCCGGGAACTAAATCGTAGTCACCGGCTGAGACTCCACCAGAAAGCAGCAGGACATCGGCAGCCAGCCCCTGGGCAATTGCTGCCCGGAGCGGCTCCGGCCTGTCCCCGGCAATGCCCAGCGGTATTGGCTCGGCGGCCGCTGCAGCAACCGCCGCAGCCAGCATCGGCCCGTTGGAATTACGGATCTGACCGTGGGCAGGAGTCGTATCGGCCGAGACCAATTCACTGCCCGTCGTAATGATCGCCACCCGTGGCGGTGCCAGCAGTTCGACATGGCTTGCCCCGGCCTCGGCGGCAAGGCCGACTTGAGCCGGTCCCAGCCGGGTGCCCTTTGCCAGTACGGTTTGACCGGCCCGAAAGCTGTCGCCCTGACGGCCGATATGCTGGCCGCTGCGAAAACGGGGCTCGCAAAGCCGCACCCGCCCTCCCGCATGCACCTTGGCAGTGCTGTCGACAGACCGCTCGATCGGTACCACTGCCTCGGCCCCAGGGGGGATTGGGGCACCTGTCATGATCCGGACGCAAGTGCCCGGACGCACCACCAGACTGCCGGCATCACCGGCGGCCAGGTCGGCCACAACATCAAGTTCAACAATCTCGGCAGCAGCTCCATCCCCAGCGAAGTCAGCTGCGGTGACGGCAAAACCATCCATCATCGCCTTGTCCCAGGGAGGCGAATCGAGGTCGGCCACCACCCCGGCGGCAAGCAAACCGCCGGCCGCTATTTCCAGACGCACCCGTCGCGGCGGCAGGTGCATGGCTGTCTGTTCGATCAACCGCACGGCTTCATCAACATCAATCACGACGTCACCGCGCCACTCGGCAGACCGAGGAAGGCCTGCAGGAGGTCGTAGCCGGTCGGCGTGAGGAAGCTTTCCGGATGAAACTGCACACCATAGACCGGCAGGGTACGATGCCTGATCGCCATGATCTCACGGCCGCCGTCAGGGGCCGCCGCCCAGGCATCGATCTCAAACTCGGGTGGCAGCGTGGGAGGGTCGATTACCAGACTGTGATAACGAGTCGCCTCAAGAGGCGAGGCCAGCCCGGCGAACAGCCCAGCTCCGTTGTGCTCAATCTGATCGACCTTTCCATGCATCAGCTGCTTTGCCCGAACAATCTGGCCACCAAACACCTGCCCGATTGCCTGATGGCCGAGACAGACACCGAGAATTGGCATCCGGCCGGCAAAGCGGCGGACCACCTCGCAAGAAACTCCGGCCTCAGCGGGCGTACAGGGCCCCGGTGAAATCACCAAGTAGCTCGGTTGCTTTGCGGCGACCTCATCACCCGTAATCTGATCGTTGCGATAGACCTCAACTGGCAGCTCTGGGGCAATCTCGCCCAGCCGCTGGACGAGGTTCCAGGTGAAGGAGTCGTAGTTGTCAATCAATAGGAGCATGGCCCATTCCTATTCGAGCAGAGTCACGGGATGGCCCTCTCGATCAACCAGCGGCATCACCTGCGGCTTGTAGATCGTGGTGTAGGCCTCAGCCTGACGATGGGCATCGAGAGCTTCCTGCGAATCCCAGTGTTCAACAAGCATGAAGCGGCGGGGCTCAGCCTGCGAGTGATAGACGTCAAATCGTTCACAGCCAGGTTCTTGTCGGCTTTTATGCATCGCTTCGGCCAAGAGTTCCCGCACCTTTGGCACGTCAGCCTCGGCTTTGACCGTCAACAGAATATTCATGGTGATCATGGCAACGCTCCTTTCATTGCTACTGTACCAGCAGTGGACGCTGTGGTTGGGAGGTGGCCTGCCGACGGGCCAGCAGCCGCAGATAAGGCGGCAGAAACCGGGCCCGGTGGCCGTAGGCACCTGGACTGGCGTCAGCATCCGCCTCGGGCGGTTCCCAGCAGTCCTCAATGACAAAGCCCGCTGCACAGATGCCGCCAAGCAGGCCGCCGAATGAGTGTATGAACTCGGCGGCCCCCTGCTCCCGCAACCGTGACGGCCCAACCGGGGGTAGCGGTTCGCGATGGGAATCGTCGGCAGCTGGCTGCGGATGCAGCAGCTCGTAGTGGCCTGCGCTATTGGGCTCGAGTGATGCCTGCAGGCTGGGTGGTGACTTGTGCTGACTGATGTAGGAAGCCCCGGGCCGACAGATTCGTGCGACCTCAGCAAAGAGCCGGGGCAACCTCGGCAGGTAGCAACTGCTCACTGGCTGGATCACCACGTCATAGCGGCCACTGGCAAGCATGCTCAGGTCGTCCATCGAAGTCTGCACGAGTTCGAGGTCGATCCGCCGCTCGCGAGCGACCTGCCGGTCGAGTTCAAGCATTGCCGCCGACAAATCGACCACCGTCACCCGGGCTCCCGCTGCGGCATAGAGTGGCCCGTGCTTGCCGCCGCCTGCTGCGAGACAGAGCACCTCAAGACCCTGCAGGCTCTCAGGTAGCCAGGCACGACCAGGTGGACCGGCCGTGCCAAGCCACAATCTTGGGTTGGCAAAGGCCGCATCGACAGCAGGTCGGGCCAGCGGCTGGCCTGTGGCTGCCAGACGATCCCAGGCCGCCGCGTTGCGGCGGAGGATCGGTTCATCATTTCCATCAAACGACATCGCTGCCATGCCCGGCAGCTTACTCGGCGGCCTGCTGCTGGAAGAGCCCCTGCCTGTGCATCACCTCTAGCGGCGGTCCTGGTCGCCACTTTTTACGACGGGCATCGTAGACCGCCGGCACCAGAGTCGGCCGACCTGTTTCGGGGTGATCAAGGCGTTCACCGGTCAGTGGCAATTCAAAGACGCCACCACTTTCCTGGCAGACGTAGTGAATCACCGGGATGTCCTCCGCCGAAACGGCCGGAGGCCTTGATGGAAGCACAAAAGGGGCAACGAGCCAGGCTGTCACAATCAGACCAGCAAACGCCATCCAGAGCCGGAGGTCTTTCATCGCACTTCCTTCTTCGAGCTTGGTTTCACTTGCGGTCGAACAATGCGTCGACGTCTGCATCCACGGCAGGATCACCCCGGCAGATCACCCCGATGCCGTGATGCTGCATGGCTGGCACCTGCACGTTCTGCGTGTATGGCCCACGCCGAAACTGCCGACTGAAGCTCTCGACGTGCCCATCCACAAAAACCACGTTGGCGGTCTCGCCGGCGTGCCGAAAATGCGCGACGGGGTCGGTCGTCGAAGGCAGGTCAAAGCCGCCCACCTGCTCCCGCAGATCATAGGGAGCGGCATAGTAAATCATTGCTGCCTCAGCAAAGGCAACCGTACGGGCTGTCTCCGGCACATCCTTCATCCGGTAGGCAACTTCCTGAAAATGGTTCGTCAACGCGTAAGTCACCGGGTCATAGACATATTTCGATCCCGGCCCCAATTCGGTGTTGTAGCCGAAGGCAGTGGTGAGGCGATCTCCATACTGAACCGTAGCAACGAGATCGGTCGTGAAATTCGGACATTGCAGAACCGATTCATCCGACTCAAAGAACGGCCGCAGCGGCCCTGGTTTGGTGTCAAAACTGGGGTCATATTCATTCACTGAATAATCGACCTCGCCGAACCAAAAAAGCGACTTGCCTCCAGGCGTCCAACTTCCCCCGACACTGTTTTGATAACGGGTGTCGTCATCTTTTCGCTGACAACAGAAGCGGTCATTCCGCGCGGAAACATAGCCCTGCAGTGCCAACCCGAGCTGGCGAAGGTTACTTGAGCAGGTCGTTCGCCTAGCCGACTCGCGGGCCGACTGGGCAGCCGGCAGCAGCAGGCCAACCAGTACACCAATGATCGCAATCACCACCAACAGTTCAATCAACGAAAAGCCACAACGGCGGGACAGCGTTTTTACGGGTGCCGTAGCGCAGACCGAGCCCAGGTTTCTCTTCGTCATTTCCATCAAAGCAGACTCCATGCGAGCGCAAGCGACCTTCCGCGAGATGCTGTGGGGGCAATCAGCGGGCCAGCTCGTACCTTCAAACACCGGCCCGCACACGCGAACCGTGCCCGTATGGCCGCCCTCGCAGCCACACGTGCGCCTCAGAACACAGGCAGGTCTTCTGACTCTCAGGCCTCTCCAGCCGACGCCTTCTCACAAACAAGCCGAAGCGGGTTCGCAATGGCGGTGAAGTCGGCCGGAACGAACAGACCGCGTAGCGATCTGTTCACCTGAACACAGCGGCGGGGCCGTCCCGGATTTACACCGGTGTTCCCTGTTCGCCCTTCGATACATCAGCCGATGCCAAGGGCCACCATGCGTTCTGGGGCGGAGTCTACGGGTCCTGGACACGCTGTCAACAAACGCGGCCGATGCCCGCCTATGCCTCTCTCCAAGCGTCGACACATCTGATTTAGTCAGCAGAGTTGACGCAGTTGGAGAAATCGCTGGAAAAGTCTGCCGGTTATATCGCCTGCAACGTCAAATCGTGTGGGTTGTGAGGGAGCCGACAGCACGACCAGCACGACAGGGCAGATCATCACTGTCAGCCTGACCGGAACACCTAAGTCACTGGGAGAAAAAAACTTAGAGCCGACTCAAGCCCTTTTCCCCTGTCCGCCGATAGCCCCTGTGTCCCCCGGGGCATCACTGTGCCCGTCGGGCAACCAATGGGGGCGGCAGCAACCTGAGTTCATCGAGTCACGGATTGGCTCGACAGGCCTGCCGCAAAAGAGTTCGTGGATCACACCCTCGGGGTGACCAAGACCGCGCGGTCGGGATCAATCATCCTCGCGTGATCCACAAGCAAAGGAGATGTGGCTCGATGAAGCGAATGATGTTTCTAGGTGCTCTGGTTATCAGTGCCACCATGTGTAGCCAGTCTTATGGTTTCGAGCTTCTGGATCGAATGCTCGGCCATGGCTGCTGCGATTCTTGTTGTGATGCGTGTGAGCCCGCTTGCGGTTGCGAGCCGGCTTGCGGTTGTGAGCCTGCTTGCGGTTGTGAGCCGGCTTGCGGATGTGATGACGGTTGCTGCGATGCGGGGTGCACCTCGTGCTGCGGTCGGAAGTGCAAGTCGCGTGACCTGTTCGGTGGCCTGAAGGGGCTGTTCGAGCGGTGCAAGCGGCGTCACCATGGCTGCTGCGACAGCTGCTGCGACAATGGTTGTGAGCCTGCTTGCGGTTGTGAGCCTGCTTGCGGTTGTGAGCCTGCTTGCGGTTGTGAGCCTGCTTGTGGATGCGAGCCTGCTTGCGGTTGCGAGCCGGCCTGTGGCTGCGACGACGGCTGCTGTGACGCTGGCTGCACTTCGTGCTGCAGCAAGCGTTGCTGCAAGACCCCGCTTCGGGATCTGCTTCGTGACCTCCATGAGGCCAAGAAGCGCTGCTGCTGCTGGCTGAAGAGCCGGCATCATCGTGGCTGCTGCGACAGCTGCTGCGACAGTGGTTGCGAGCCGGCCTGCGGTTGCGAGCCAGCTTGCGGATGCGAGCCGGCTTGTGGATGCGAGCCAGCTTGCGGTTGCGAGCCAGCTTGCGGTTGCGAGCCGGCCTGCGGGATCCAGGCGACACCTGTCGCCCCGACCCCGGACGCTTCCGCCTCGGCCCCCAAGGCCAGCAAGATGATCGCGGTCAGCCGGACTGTCATCACCAAGTAGTGTAAACGTTCGGTCGAACGGAAATCCGTTGCCCGACTTCGGCCAGTGAGCTCCGCCCGGGGAAACCCGGGCGGAGTTTTTTTATCGCCAGCCGTTATCCCAAACCTGTGGTCGCTCGCTCCTCACCGCCCGATCGGAGGCGGCCAAGGTCACTCGATCCTTCTTGCTGCCCGGCCATCAGTAGCTTTGCCTCGCGTTCAAGTCGCTCGGCCTCGGCCCAAAACTGCCCAATGGTTTCAACCGCTTGCCGATGATCGGTCAGGAGTGGATCGATCAGCCGTGCCTCGGGCAGGCGATCAAGCAAGCGTTTCAGATCACTATCGAGGCCGATTCGAAGCAACCGAAAGACAAGCCAGCGGAGGACAAACCCCCAGATCAACAGCCAGAGCATCGCTTCCTGAAGGAAACCACCTCCATCCATGGGCTGCCCTTGCCAGAGCCGGCCTCCAAAGAATGAAAGACCAGCCCGAGCCAGGATCACCAGCAGGAATCCTGTGAATAACAGTTCGAACATTCCCCGAAAAGCAAGCCTGTCAAGTTGGCGACGCCGCTGCCCAACAAGCTTTTCAAGGCCAACAGCCAGCCAGTTACTCGCCGCAACAAGCAGTTCGTCCGACTGGGCGGCTGAAACTTGCTGACCGGTTCGCGATGGACCAATCAGCGGTGGAACAACTCCAGCCTGCTCTGCCAACCCAGAAAGCACGCTTCGAGACTGTTCGATTTCACCAGCCGTCAGCCCCAGTTCAGCCAGACCTTGCCCGTTCCCGCCGGTTGGAGGAGGAGTGCCCGGCAATGCTCCGGCCAACAGCCTGCCCGCCAAACCGGGACGCCCACGCATGCTGTACCAGAAAGCCCGAATGGCCGAGACCGCATGCAGAAATGTGGCAAACAGGCCGCCCTGCCAGTCGGCCACGACTTCGTCGTCGATCAGCGTCTGCCAGCCACGGCGGCTCTGCTGAAGTTCCTCGGCAATCCCATGAGCCAGCAACCCCTCAAGCCGCGTCCGTTCTGCCTCAAGCCCCGCCTCCAGCTGGGCAACTGCAGGACGGGAGGTCCGCAGCCGATCAGCCGATCGTTCCAGAAACCAGCCCATGAGGTCAAAGGCTCCCGCCCGACGAACTCTTTTAGCCGCCCGCCCCACCAACTCGCCGTCAATCGCCGCTGTGAGTTCAAGAAACCCTGGCTCCGCCGCCGCACCCAGAGTTGCCCGAGCAGCTGCTTCGGCGGCATCCAGCCGGAAGATCCGTGGTACCTCAAACCCCTGCGTCTGCAACTCACGTCGCCAGTCTTCCCTGATGTCGGGATCCCGGGATGCGTGCGTCTGCACGAACAGAAGCGGTCGCCCCGGTGCAAAGGTGGACAGTTCACGTGCGATCAGCCAAGAGCGATACTTCTGCGCGGTACCGACCAGCAGCAGCACATCACATTGCGGCAGGACCATTTCCAGCCGATCACGGTTGTGGTTCGCAAAGGCTTCCCCACCATCCCCGGCTCCTCCAGTAACTGTCAGGGCCTGAGTATCGGGATCGGGACAGTCGATCAGCACAATGCCACGAACCGCTGCAGCGTCCGAACGCACCAGACGACCACCAAAGTCCTCGATTGACAGCCAGCTGATATCAACATCCGGACCGGCAACAACGACAGGCTGCCGCGTGGTCGGTCGGGCAACGTCGCCCGCTTCGGTCACCTCACGACCAGCCAGGGCATTGACAAGCGTGCTCTTCCCAACACCGGTTCCACCAACGACACCGACAACAAGCACCCGCGACAGTTCCTGCCGCATGCGATCAAGCCGGGTAGCAATATCCCGCCACTCATTGGCGATAGCCTGCGCTGGCAACCACCCTGCCGCCGAGCCTGACAAGCGGTCGGTGGCCGAGACGAGGGCGTCAAACCTGGTGAATTCATCGGTGCCGGCGAGGAACTGCCCCGTCGGATCGGTGGCGGGTGTCATCATGACTCCTCAGTTGGCGGCAACTGCCTCGGCTGGTCCGGGTCGGCGATCAGCAATCGGCTGCGACACTGCTCGAGCAACTGTCGCAGCTCCGCTAGTTCAGGCCGGGCTCCGGCGGCAGCCCGGCGTTCAACCTCGTCCAGCCCATCGCCCAGGACCACGAGTTGCAGTGTCTCAGCGAGAATCCGACCACGCTCAACTGCCCAACCGGCAAAGAGCCGATCGAGCAGCGGTTTGATCCCGGCAACTGTCGCCCCTATTGCGCCTTCGCCAGCCAGACTTGCCGCCGTGCCCACCACAACATCACCAACATGATGAACCAACGTTGAGAGCCCACCGGCCGTGGCCGCCGCAGCCGGAACCACGGCCGCTCCAGCCGACCAGAGTGCTACAGTGACCGCGGGCCGTACGACCGCGCCGACATTAAGTCCCGTAAGAATCCAACGGACTGTCTCGGGATGACCAGCGGCGAAGCGATCGAGTTCCGCCCGCACCTGCCGGCGATAGTCGTCTGACATCAGTGGCAGTTCCCGCTGTCGGCGTTCGAGGTCAGCAAACCAGGCCGCCCGATCACCACCGCGGATCCGGGGACCAAAAAGTCGGTCGACGTCCTGATTGGTACGACAGCAGGCCTCAAGCCGATCAATGAACGTGCCCAACGCCCGCTTGAGGACATCGCGTTCACTAACAGCAAAATCTTCTCGCCGCCGCGCTGATGGAGGCAGCAAGCCGATCCGGCCGGCAGCCCAGTGAAGACCTCGGCCCAGTGTGGTGTAGGCCCGGCTGACAGTCAGGTCGAAGCTTGATCGCTGTGGTTTGAGCCAAGCCCAGATTTCATCCCAGACCAATTCGGCCGGCGGCTGAGGCAGTGCAATCTCCACATGAACCTCGGTGGTGAGCAGCCGCTGTGCCTCTTGCCAGTTTCGGCCAGCCACCTCGATTGCCGACAGCCAGGCCGGCAGTCCCGCCTCTTGATCAAGAACCGTGGCAACCGCCCCCCGGAGCGCACGGATTTTGAGTCTGCCGACTCCTGCCGCAGCAAGCATGGCGATCGGGTCGGTCTTTTCAACAGCTGATGCTGGCAGGGGATGGAACCTGATCGTGCCATTGGCAGCAGCAGCAGAGTCATATGGCACTGCAAAGACCGCCTCAGCAGCCACACCGATCGCCTGTTCAAAGGTCTTCACCCAGCCGGAAATCAGCTCTCGCTGCCGCGGCCAATCGACCATGTTGACAACCACCAGCAGCGGTTTGCCAGCTGCCGTAGCGGCTCGAAAAAAATCCCGCACAACTGCGTCGTTGTATTTCTGCTCAGTCAGTACTGCAACGATCACATCACTTGTATCACGAATCAATTCAGCTCGTGTTCCATGCTCTCTCAGGGTGCCGTCAATGTCAGGAGTGTCGAGCAGCACGAATTGATCGTCCGGCGTCCCGGTGACAGGACGCTCCCGCCAGACCAACAGGTTCTGCGGGTCGTCCACGAGCGGATCGTCCTCAGTTTGCCAGGCCACCGGCACGAATCCAGGGAAGAACGCCGCCAGATCCAGCCTGCCAGCCACGCCTGCTGGCAGGCTGGCAACTGGGTGCCTCGTGCGAGCAGCTTCTGGAATCGACCGGCTCAACTCAGCCCCTGCCAAGGCATTGGCCAGCAGGCTCTTCCCGGTATTCGTCCCGCCGCAGATGGCGACGACAAGCAGCGGCTCTGATTCGATTTGGGGCAGCAGTTTGGTGAACAAGGCAGCCCACCAGGCGGTCTCTTCCGCCGGCTCTATTCCGAGCGTCGCGGCCAGCGGCTGGAGCCGCTGCACCAGTTGGCCACAGGGCACAAGATTCTCTGCCCAACCAGCCAGTTTGGACGGCGTTGAAGATTCGGCGTCAGCTGGCATGTTCATGGAAGGAGTAAAACCGGGGGTTGAGCGGTCTCCTCGATTGTCCTCTGCCCCTGCCAACCCTACAATGCCTGACGTTCGCTGCATTTGGTGGATTGAAATCCGCCCTTTTCTCCAGCGTTTTAATTCTCACCCAACTCTTCCTGCCCGCATTATTCATGCTTGAACGCCGCCCTTTATTTCCTGGTGTGATTGAGATGAATCACCAGGCCGGCTGGCGGATTGGCTGTAGCGTCTATCTTGTTCACGACGAAAATGAGTGGGTGCTTGTCGACATCGGCTACCAGGACAAAGTTGAAGAGATCATTGAGCTGATTCGGCAGATTGATTTCCCGCTTTCGCAATGCCGGGGGTTGATTGCGACCCATGCCGATGTCGATCACATCCAAGGGCTCTCCAAAGCAAAGAACATTCTCAAGGCGCCGGTGCTGGCCCACCCCAAGGCGGTTGAGTCGCTTGAACGGGGTGACCGCATCAAGACCTTTGCCGAAATCGCGGCTCAAAATGTCCATCTCGACATGCCACCGGTAAAAATAGACCGGGCGATCGTTGATGGTGACACGATCAAGGTCGGAAGCCGTCACCTCGAGGTCTGGCACACTCCTGGCCATACCGACAGCCAACTGGCCTTTCGATTCGACAACCTGCTGCTCTCCGGTGACAACATCTATCGAGACGGGTCAGTGGGAGCGATCGATGCCCACCACGGCAGCGACATTCCGGCCTTTATCAGTTCACTAAAACGGATTGCTGACAGTGAGGTGGAGTGGCTCTTACCTAGCCATGGGCCGGTCTTCCGGAAGGACGACCATTTGTTGGCAAAGACGATCGAGCGTCTCCGGGGTTATCTGACACTGGCCGACTTTGGCACCTGCGCCCCCCACTGGCCACTTATGGACGAATGGGATCGGGAACTCGCCGAAGGCCTGCTGCCGGCCAGCCAGTCCCAGCCTGCCACCCCTCTGCGGTGACCTTGCCGGTTTTTCCGCAAAGTCCGTAAAGACGGGTCCTCCTATTTGCCGATAATTTGATCGATGCCTAGGAAAAACCAGATTGCGGTTTTTCTGGGCCGAAAAAGGGGGACATTTGATGAAACGGCATCTGATTGCCACGGTGGCGCTCGCCACCATCAGTGGGTTTCTGTTCGTCGCAGAGACTCGGGCGCAGCCACCAATGGCCGGTCAGCAGGCCTACGGGTATCAGTGGGCCCACTCTTATAACAGCCACGACTGGAACCGGCTCTACCATTACCCGTATGTCTGGTATCCGCAGAACTATTATGCGGACGGGTACATGAAGAGCGCCAACGATCTCTATCATCGGTATCCGCAGGAAATGCGGGTGCCCGTTTACAACCGGTCGTGGCAGAACTATTACCCGAAATCACGCCGGTACTATCAGGGCCACCACTTCCAGCTAGATGTTTTCTAGTTTCACGGAAAGCTCGGGCATCCTGCCCGACTTTCCTTGGGGCGGATGGATGAAAAGCCAAGGTTTTCAACCATCCGCTGAAACTCTTCGGCGGCTTCCTGCCGCTGGATCGCAGTAACACCGTGGACGGGCTCTTCGTTTTTCACGGAAAGCTCGGGCATCCTGCCCGACTTTCCTTGGGGCGGATGGATGAAAAGCCAAGGTTTTCAACCATCCGCTGGTGCTCATTGGCGACATCCTGTCGCCGGATGGCACGGGGTTCATGTACACCTTTAGCTCACGGAAAAGCCACGGTTGGCACCCATCCGCTGAAACTCTTCGGCGGCTTCCTGCCGCTGAATCGTAGTAGGGTTGGACGAGAAGGGGGCGACATGGAACGCTTCCCTCGTTCGGTCGCTCCTGCCTCTTGGATTCCAATGCGAACGCACGACCAGCGAGGGGGTGTCCATGCCCACGAGCGAGCTACGGAAGCGAGCGAAGCCAGGATGGCGAAGCGAAGCGAACGTGCAGTGAGCGAAGGCCCGGATGGCCTGAGTGAACGTCAGCGAGTGGGCGTGGGCACCCTCGAGCGGTTATCGCCAGTCCCCTCGGTCCTGGTTTCCAACGCGTATCACCATTGATGAGCGAAGGGGTGCGCATGCCCACGAGCGAGCTATGGAAGCAAAGTGAACGTCCAGCGAGTGGGCATAGGCACCCTCGAGCAACTGGCTCCCACGAGTGCTCATTATCGGACCTGCGGCCAATCGGCCCACAGCGGTGAATCCGGTAATGGGCAACAGATTGAAACCGGTTCGCCTGTTTCTGGGTCTCGAAAGGTAATTTTGTGGGCATGCAACGCCAGCGAACTTGCTGCTGAGTTGGCTACCGTGTCGGCGTTGCCATAGAGCTGATCACCAACGATTGGCAATCCGCGGGCCGCTGCCTGCAGCCGCAACTGATGGGTGCGACCGGTGCGGGGGTGTAACTCAAGTAAAAGCCTGCCGTCACGGACAGCGAGAGGCCGCCCATGCGTCACGGCTTCGCGGCCTCCTGGAGTATCAGTGGCGACAATTTCGGCTCGGGCCTCGTCGGGAATTTTCCGGATCACATCCCGCCACTCAAACAGTTCTTCATCGGCAACCAGATCACCCGCAACCAGCTCTACGACAGCCAGGTAGTCTTTGTTGATCTGCCGTCGCTCGAACTGCCGGGAAAGCTGCCGGGCCGCCCTTGGGGTCGTCGCCACAAGGAGTACCCCTGAAACCGGTCGGTCGAGCCGGTGTGGCACGCCGAGAAAACCACCGGGGTGACGGCGTCGGCCAGCGGCCAGATCCACCGCTACGGCCTCACCAAACAGTTGGCGGCGGATAAGCCCTTCGACCGAATCAATTCCGGGCACGGCCTGTGTCGGCAAGCCGGCTGGCTTCGCCAAGGCCAACACCCCACTCCGATGATGAAGGACCTCGAGAACTATCGGAAGGGACTTCATTTCAGTTCAGCCGACACGAATGATCTGCTCGAGAACATCAGCAGCCCGCTCGACTTCAGCCAGGTCGATCCACTCATCGGCTGTATGTGCCTGGGCAATCGAGCCCGGCCCGAAAACTACACAGGGCAAACCGGCAGCGGCATAGACGCAGGCATTTGTGCCATATCGGGCGGCCAGTGACCGGGCTGTCACGCCAACTGCCGTCGCCGCCTGAACAAGCCGTTCGGCTGCCGCCTTGGCTGCTAGGCTGTCACCTGCAAGCCCCGAACTCTCAAGGAAGGGGTGTTCGTGGGTAATCGTCTCACCCGGACAGGCAGCGGCAATGGCATCAATCACCTCTTGGCGGGCCGCCCGCGGGTCCTCTCCTGGTACCAGTCGGCGGTCGAGTTCGAGCACTACCCGATCAGGAACAAGATTGACTCCAAGGCCACCGTGGATCGTGCCGACACTCAACGTAGGTGGGCCGCAGGGGTGGTCGGGTGAACGGGTCAGCAGTTCTGCCGCCAGCTGTTCAATGGCGAGAGCCATCCGGCCGGCGGGATAAATTGCATTGATCCCTTTTTCTGGCTGCGAACTGTGGCAGGCCCGTCCCTCGGCAATGGCCCGCCACCGGACCGCCCCCTTGTGCTGGGTAACCAGATCGAGACTTGTGGGCTCGGCCACCACCGCCATCACCGGCCCTCCGGCAGCCAGGTCCGGGGCAATCAGCTGACCCGCTGCTCGATCGCCGTGCTGCCAGGCTGATGCATCCCCAAGCAGTCGGGTGAAAGCGGTCGCGCCCGAGAAGCCAAACTCTTCGTTCACACTTCCAACAAAGATCACCGTCGCCCTTCGCTCACCGCTGATCAGCCGCTCCATTGCCGCCACCATCGACGCCATGCCCCCCTTCACATCACACGCCCCGCGGCCCGACAGCCGGCCGTTTTGCACCACTGGAGCGAAGGGTTCAATGGTCATACCATCGACCGGCACGGTGTCTTGATGCACATCCCAGAGCAGCACAGGGGCCTGCGGCTGGCTGGCGGGAAGGCGGGCCACGACATTGTCGCGGCCGGGAGCCACCGGCTGCCGCACCGCTTCAATGCCGACCGCCTCCAGTCGCCGGAGCAAATAGTCGGTCACCTGCCCCTCGAGGTAATCCGGGCCAGCCAGTGGGCGTCCCATCGGGTTGACACTGGGCCGGCGGACGAGATCGGCAAGAATGGCAGCTGAGTCTGGCATCTCGCCACGGTAGCAGTTCCCTGGCCGCACTGGAAAAGGAACCGAGAAAAAGCCCGGAAGGTTCTCGTCGGGCTGGCCTGCAGACGGTATAACTGGCACGTTGGAGATTCGGTGCCGGGCACCGTTTTTTTTCGACCGACTTTGTGCTTTTTTTCACAAAGTCTTGTTAAGCAGCTATTTTTGCCAGTTTTTGGCTCTGGTACGGCCAGCTACACGCCGCGAGAATCCACTCATATTATGGAAGCCATCCTCCCGGTCCTGCTCTTCGTGCTGATCGCGGCGGCTGTCTCGGTCGGCCTGATCATCCTGCCAATGCTGGTCGCCCCACGCAGGCGGGGGGCAGTGAAGGAGATGCCCTATGAGAGCGGCATGGACCCGGTCCACGATACCCGCCGGCGATTTGATGTCCGCTTCCATCTGGTGGCCATCACCTTTCTGGTGTTCGACGTAGAACTGCTGTTTCTCTACCCCTGGGCAGTGGCCAGCCGGTCGGCGGCAGGCATCGACGCGGCAGTTGCGGAAGGAGCAATTGCCAGCCGGGAGCTTGCCTACTTCGGGGGCCTGATCTTCATCCTGCTGGTTGTTGTCGGATTTGCCTACGACTGGCGGAAAGGAGTGTTTCGATGGCGTTGACCCAGCCCACGGCTTCCTCGGGAGCACCACAACTGGAACTGCCCGAGAACGTCGTCGTCAGCCGGCTCGACGAGTTGGCCAGTTGGTGCCGCAAGAACAGTCTCTGGCCGATGCCATTCGCGACCGCCTGCTGCGGCATCGAACTGATGGCCACCGGCGCAGCCAAGCACGATCTGGCCCGATTTGGCGCCGAGGTCTTTCGCTTCAGCCCGCGGCAGTGCGACCTGATGATTGTCGCCGGCCGCGTCGTCATGAAGATGCTGCCGGTGCTCCAGCGAATCTGGCAGCAGATGCATGAACCGAAGTGGTGCATCTCGATGGGCGCATGTGCCAGCACTGGTGGAGTCTTTGACACCTATGCCGTGGTGCAGGGCATTGACCGCTTCATTCCCGTCGACATGTATGTGCCAGGTTGCCCGCCGCGTCCCGAACAGCTGATCCAAGCGATCATCGACCTGCAGGACAAGATCCAGCGGGAAGGTACGATCGGTGGCCGGGAGTTCAACACCCGCCAGCGGCAGGACCGCAAGCGAGCGTTGATCGAAAGCCCGCTGCCGCTCACGCTCGATGCTTCCCGCAACCCGAATATTCAACGGCAACTCTCCGGCTCGGTGACGACCGCCCGGCCGTAGTGCCTCCACCCCACCCTTCCCGCCACCATGAATTCGTCCTCTGACACCCCGAGTGACTCGGCCTCAACCTGCCCGCATCTGGTCGCGCTTGAGCAGGCCTTCGGCTCGCTTGAGTCATCGTCGTTTCGTGGCCAGCAGCGGGTTGTCGTGCCGGCAGCGAATTCATTTGCAGCCCTGGCACTGCTGAAAGACCGTGGCTTCGACCTGCTCATCGACGTCAGCTGCGTCGACTACCTCGAGTATCGCGGGGCGAAGCATCGCTATGGGCTGGTCTATCTACTGGCTAGCACTACGTCCCCTAACCGATTGACCGTCCGGGTTTTTGCGGACGATCCTGAGCCAACCGTGGCCAGCGTGGTACCGCTCTGGGAGGCGGCCAACTGGCTTGAGCGAGAGGTCTGGGACCTCTTCGGTGTTCACTTCACAGGCCATCCCGACCTGCGACGACTGGTGATGCCAGAGGCATTCACCGCCCATCCGCTCCGCAAGGACTATCCGCTGCAGGGCCGCGGGGAACGCCATAACTTCCCGGTCATCACCCGCGACCATAGCTGACACCCGCCCCCGCCCTCACGCACGGCCCTACCATGTCGATCGCCCCCGCCGAATTTGACGCCCCGCCAGAGCGACGCAGCGAAGACTATCTCTGGACGCTCAACTTTGGGCCCCAGCACCCTGCCACCCACACCACCCTGCGGCTGGTGCTCAAACTCGAGGGTGAACGGGTCGTCGATGCGATGCCCGAGATGGGCTACCTGCATTCCGGCTTTGA
>CAZKSP010000003.1:0-30738 GCA_964555385.1 uncultured Chitinophagaceae bacterium | reverse complement strand
TTTCTCAACGGCAAGGAGGTCACCACCTGTAGCGATTGGATGAATCCGGTGAGCCGGGTCGTGACATCCCAGCTTCGCGCGGGGGGAAACAGCATGCTCGTTTCAGCCGCCAATGCTCCCGCAGGTGGGCCAGCGGCCCTGAAGCTGGAGATGAGGGCTACGCTCGCTGACGGGTCAGAAACGCTGGTCGCAACTGACGGGAGTTGGGAATGGACCGCCAGCACGCTCAGGGTTGTCAACGACGGAAGGCCGCTCTTTCCGGGCAACAAGCAGCCGACTGACTGGGCGTCGGCAGCGGTCGCCCGCTCACAGCAGATCTGGGCCCGGGCGACAGCTTACTTTACACAACAGGTGCTCACCGCCACCGTCAGTGGTCCCCTCCCGATGGTACGGGCCGCGCTGGTGAAGGCGACGGCATTAATGGCTGCCCTCGGCCGGCCCAATCGCGATCAGGTTGTCACCAGCCGACCGACCGATCTGACTACGCTGGAAGCGATCCAACTGGCCAACGAACAGGGACTGTACGACATCTTCACCAAGGGAGGAGCCCGGATCCTCGCTGACCAAGGGCCCGAGCCCAACACGGTCAGCAACTGGCTCTTTCGTGCCGCCCTGTCCCGGCCACCGTCCTTGGATGAGCAGGCTGCCGCCCGGGAGATTCTGACCGACACCCCAACAGCCCAGACTGTTGCCGACTGCCTCTGGGCCATCGTCATGCTGCCAGAGTTTCAATTTTCTCGCTGACCGAACTATCCTGCGAACCTTCAACTGGTCGATCATGTCTGCTGCACAACAATGGGGAGACGGACGAGAGGTTGGCCATGCCCCGAGAGCAGGTATCGCTGACCAGCGGAGCCAGGGATGGCGGTCCGCAGGCAGCGTTGAGAGAGTAGAGGCCAAGATGGCCGCAACGAACGTCCGGCGACGGAGTGTGGGCAACAGCGGATCAACTGCCCCGGGGTCGTTGGCACCCGTAGGGCGAACTCGCCTTCTTTCTTCACAACTTCGTAAAAGCTGAGGCACAGCCACCATCCATTCTCGGAGCCCCACCATGAACACCCGCCGCGATCTGCTGAAAAGCCTTGCCGCCGCCGCGACCACCACCCTTGCCCTGCCCGAACCTCAGGCTAGGGCCAGCACCAGCGACGGCAGCACGGTCGTCCATCCTAAGCCCACCGCCGACGCCATCATCGTGCTCTGGATGGCGGGTGGCATGGCGGCGCCCGATACCTTCGATCCCAAGATCTACAAGCCCTTTGAGCCCGGTCTGGCTGTGCAGGACTGCATAAGCACCTTTCCCGCCATGCCGACCGCAGCTGACGGAATTGAAATCTGTGCCGGGCTGCCCGAGATCGCCGGTGTCCTCGACCGGGCGACACTGATCCGTTCGCATGTCCAGCCTGATCTGGGCAGCATCCTGCACTCACGGCATCAGTATCACTGGCATACCGGCTACGTGCCGCCCCAGACCGTAGCAGCGCCGCACATCGGGGCCTGGATGGCCCGGGTACTCGGCCCCCGCAATCCCGTGATGCCGGCCTTCATCAACATTGGCCAGCGGCTGGAAGGGATCGGCGAGAACGAGGAGATTAAAGCCTTCACCACCGGCGGCTTCTTCGGCAGCGAGTTCGGCCCACTCAACCTGCCCTACCCTGAGCAGGCGGCTCTGGCGGTGCGACCGCCACAGGGCATGGAGCCAGGGCGGTTTGCCAGCCGCTACAAGCACTTCAAAAGCCTGGTTGCCGCCTCGCCTCACAGGGAACTCACCAGTGACTACCACCAAGAGTCGTTGCTGCGAAGTTTCGAAAAGGCCCATCGGCTGCTTGGTTCAAAAGACCGGCAGGCCTTCGATATTTCCCAAGAGCCGAAGGAGGTTCGGGAGGCCTACGACACCGGCCGATTCGGCCGGGGTTGCCTGCTCGCCCGTCGGCTGGTCGAGAGCGGCGCTCGCTACGTCGAGGTGACCACTGAATACATTCCCTTCAAGCATTGGGACACTCACGAACGAGGCCATGAGACCCTGGTGCGGATGCATCAGGAGATCGACCGGCCAATTGCCACGCTGATCCGTGACCTCGAAGCCCGCGACCTGCTCGACCGAACCCTTGTCGTGATCGCCAGCGAGTTCAGCCGCGACATGATCACCGAGGGTCAGCCCGGTTCGAATGCAAACGATCAGGCGAGGTCCCCCAAAGACTTTCTTCAGAAGCCTGAGCACTACGGCCAGCACCGGCACTTCACGGGTGGCTCATCCGTGGTGCTGTTCGGGGGTGGCGTAAAACGGGGCTTTGTCTATGGCAAAACCGCTGACGAGCGGCCCTGCATTGCCATCGAAAACCCGGTCAGCGTGACCGACCTCCATGCCACCCTGTTCTCAGCATTGGGCGTCAGTCCAAAAACCGTCTATGAAATCGAGGGTCGGCCTTTCTACGCCACTGAAGACGGCCACGGCCAGCCAGTTGAGGCAATATTCTCATAAATCGGCTCACCTGACGGGCATGTGCATGACCGTGAACGACATTCTGGAGAACTGTTGAAGAGAATCTTTGAGATTCACTAACAGTCATTTTGCCGCTCAAAAGCTAAGGGGCAGACAGACTAATTTGCTTGGACCACGCACGAAGATTGCATCACCGGCAACAGCTGGATGCGCATATGTTGAGACCTCCCGACGGAAGGCGTGACTCCGGCTAAGGATCTTCAGTTCGTCTGCCTGGGCATCAATGATCAGCAGTTCTCCTTGCTGAGTCTGGAGCAAGACCCGGTCCTTCGCTGCAACCATCGAAACATGGCCCTTGAGTGATCGGTCAAATGCTGACCAAAGCAGCCGAAGTGACCTTTCTTCAAGACAAACGATTCGGCCTTCGTGCACCGCAAAGATGCGGCCAGCAGTGGCGATGGGCGTGTGCATATCCGGCTTGAGCTGAGTAAAGCTGGCTGCCACAACCGGCGTCGGATCCGCAAATCCAAGCAGTCCCAGCCCATTGTTCTCACTGGCGAGCAGCACTCCTTCGGCCAGCAGAAGCGGAGTCGGCACGTTGAAGTCTCCCGGTACTTTTGCCGTGTAAGTCCATATACGCTGGCCGTTCACAGGATCCCACCCACCGCAGGACACCTTGTCAAAACCTACAAGTTGCCGTCGCCCCTGCAGTTTCCCGTAGACGAATGAGGCAAACGCAGCAGGCTGACCAGTGGTCTGCCAGAGCGTCCTACCCGTGCCTGGATCGAGCGCAACGACTGCCGCTTTCGGACCACCAGGATTGATGATCAGGCGGCCTTCAACGATCAGCGGAGACGACGCAACACCCCATACAAGTTCATCCGTTGCCCCAAATTCTTCCCGGATGTGTCGCTTCCAAACCACTTCCCCGGTCCGTAGGTGGCAGCAATGAAGCTGTCCGAATGCCCCCAGCAGGTAGGCGTAGCCGGCGTAGAGCAAAGGTGTCGCACGCGGTGAATTGCCATAGTCAAGGCGACCGGCGGCAGGATAGTCGAACATCCAGAGCCGCTCACCCGTCGACGCATCAAAGGCATGAAAGACATCCTGCTCATCTGCAAGATCACGATCGCCAACAACCACGACACCGTCAGCCACCGCCACTCCTCCTACCCCTTCACCGAACAGGGTCCCACGCCATCGCAGTGCCTTGTGGGTCGGTAGCGTCTCCGGCAACCAGGCAACCTGGCCATTACGTTCTGGCCCCCGCCAGCCGGGCCAATCTCCATTTATCCGCTTCGGCTCAACCCGCGACTGATCTGACTCGGCCGGTGTCTTGCCTTCCGGCGAAGCGAGTTGGATGAATCCCTGCTTCGTCTCCAAGGCAAGCCGCAGGAGAGGTTCATCCCCAACCGCCAGAAGGGCTTCCGTGAGAGTTGTCCGGAGCGTGGCCGGCAACTTGTTTGCGAGGAAGGCCGTGATGAAAGGAACGTTCTCCGTTCTGGCAATTACCCGGAGATCGCCTCGCTTGATGGTGCCGCACCCTTCGAGAAGGGGTTGGGCATAGCTGGAAATCACCGTCGCGGCTGGCGGTCCCCCAATTTTAGTCACTTCAATCACGGCTGTAGCGCCGTCACTACAAGCGGCAGAGATCGGGGTGTTCGCTGGAATGTTCAGGCCATGTTTTTGGAAAAGTTGCCGAGCTGCGGCATTTTTTTCAGCACAGTCCTGCGGTCCGAGGTAAAGCGTGTGTTTTCGTAGATCCTCAATCCGAAGGGCCGGGTCATCCCGGTGCACCACCACAAGCCCCTGTTGCCACGGCGAGCCATCGCGATCGGTCAGACTGCCGACGGGGCAGTACAGCGGCTCTTGATCTGACGCGAGAGAGCGACTGTCTGCCTCTACGACTGAACGTTTGCCGATCACGATGTCGGCTTGCCTGAGCCGCTTGTCCTCCAGCCGGAGGGATTCACAGAAGCTGAGTGTCACTTCACGGTTCAGTCGAAGCTCGAGAAATTCGGCTAACTGCTCGTAGTCACGCTGGGCGTAGCCGGCCACACATGGACAAGACAGCGGTGCAGCCAGAGGATCCATCACGACCATGGTCAGGGGCGGATTCGCCGCGATAAGCGTCCTCACCCAAACCATAATGGCGGCCAGGACGAGTACCCGGAGACCACAATTTGCTGCTGTTTGACGCAGAAGGTTCATGGCTCATCCTCCTGGACGGGAGCAGCTGGCTGCTTTTCCAGCACGATGATCTGCCCTTTGCTGATATCAAGGTAGTAAATCCGACTGCCGTCTGCCGACATGCCAACTGAGGAGTTCTTACAGCCTTGCTGAACATCCGCATTCCCGACAACTTCTTGGAAGGTGCCGTCGACGGCAAACTTTTTCACACAGCCATTCGACTCGGATGTCAGCAGACCACCATCGGACGTCTGGCAGGTATTCATCGGATTGCAGCAGCCGCTGAACCCGGCGGCAGTACCGGAGCGATCTCGCTGGCCAAAGGTGCTGGTTTTCTCACCATCAAAATTGACCAGAATGACACGGTGTCTTGAGTTCTCAGCCACCGCCAGTTGGTTACGAATGACTTGTACGTCCATCTGCCCACAACAGCCACTGAGCCCTGAGATGATCTTTTCGGGCTGCTGGCACTCCCGGTCGCAACGCCAGACGGCATAGCCATATCCGAATGTTTCCCGGCCAACGAGAAATACATGCTGTTTGGAGACGGCAACTCGATAGAGTTGCTTCGCATTGCTGACGGCCTCGTCGAAAAGTTGTTGCGGAGTCATCGACCGCCGCCGCTCAAGGGCTTCTCGCTGGTATTTGACCTGTTGCTTAAGACTGTTGAGCCGAGCCTTTTCCACAGGCGTTCGATCCTCTTCCGGCTTTGACTCGATTGCTTCCAGTGTCTCTTCAAGAGACTTCAGACTCTTTTCTTGATGGGTGACGCTGAGATCACGGCGGTCCACTGCCTCCTCTGTAAATGCCTTGTGCTCTTCCTCTGGCAGGCTAAAGTGGGGAGCCTCTTGTTGCCCCAACAACTTCCCTGTCGCGTCGTACCACGCCACGGTGGCGTTACCGACCACGTAGACCGTACCGTCATCGGCACAATTCAAACCACGAGGATTCTCCGGCAGGACAACAGCCTGTTGCTCAGTGCCCGTAGCATTCATCCAGACTAAGCGATCAGGTGGAGGACCACCCGCCTGCTGTCCTCGGTAGCTGCCATACCGAAGATTTTGACCGCTGAGCACGACCAAACCGCCAGTGCCATCTGGCACGAACCCAAGAATGGCACCGTGTTCGGCAGCAACCGCGATCCTTCGTGTTTCCTTAAATTGAGGCAACTCGACAACGGCATGATCCTGAGCGGCCGCTCTCGGGAGTGGCTGCTGTGGTTGAGCAGCATCAACGAACCAGACTCGTGATAAGCCAACCGCCAGATGAAACAGAAACTGTGTGTTCATGGTCTTCCCTCATTGCTGCCTTGTGGCATTTCTCGTTACGCGATCGGGCCGAAACCAGCATCCCCCTAAGGCTGATCGTATCCCCTTTCCGGAGGATTTTGCAACTGGCGTGATGCACCATCGTGGAGCCTCTGTGGTCCGCAGATGGCAGAACACTTGTGGGCTTCTTTTCTGTCTTGTCCTGTTCAACCCATTAAAAAAATCGGGCCCGTCCACACATCGTGGATTCTCCCCATTCTCTTTCTGAATAATTGCTTGAATCCCGAGCGACAGTCCCAATGCCCTCACGATTGGAGCCTTGGGGCTGTGTCGCTCAAGACGTCATCGGCACGGCCGCCCTTCCCCCGTCGCGGAGGCTGCCATGGCCCAATCGGGAACAGTGCTCAACACCGGCCGCAGTACCAACGGCCTGGTAATCGTCGGCCTCACACTGGCAGCGATACGTGATCTGCTTGAGCCCCCTCAGGCACCCTGTCTGACCCTCGCACTGCCGACCCACCGCAATGTGCCCGACAACCGGGTCGATCTGCCCTCGTACCGGCATCTGGTTGAATCGCTCTCGATGGCGTTGTCGCTCTCCCGCCGCCGCGACCAGATTGAACACCTGCTGCGGCCCTTCCACCAGCTGGCCTCCGACCGGCGGTTCTGGGAACACACCCGGGAGGGACTTGTGGTGTTCGGGGCTGAAGGCTGGGCGCGGGTGTTTTTGCTGCCGCAGCCAGTCAAACCGCTGGCACTCGTGAGCACTCACTTTCACACGCTGCCGCTGTTGCGACAGGCCGCAGCGATCGACCGGTTCAACGTGCTGACGCTGACGAGCCGCGAGGCTCACATTTATGAAGGTCGCTCCATTGCCGGAGCAGTCGATCTGCTTGAGCCGATCGAACTCGAACCAGTGCCGCTGCGAGGTGTGGCTGAGCCGGCCGACCAGCCACTCAATCGCTCGAGCATCATTGATGACGAACTGCTGCAGCCCCATCGGATGCGGAGACGGATGAATGCAGCGGGAACGGTGCATGGTGGGTTTCGGGACAAGCAGGACGGCATCGACACCGATACCGAGATCTTCTTCCGTCATGTCGACGAGGTGATTGCCGAGCGGGTCTCGCAACCCGGTGGCCTGCCGCTGGTGTTGGTCACACTGCCACAACTGGCAGCGGTCTTTCGCAGACTCTCGAAGAACAGGCAGCTGTTGGAGGCCTTCGTTGCCAAGGATGTCCACCTGGTGCCACAGCGGGAACTGGGCCGGCTCGTACTGCCAATCTTTGCAGCCGAGCGGCGGCGGCGGATCGACCGTGAAAGACAGCTCTTTGCGCTGGCCCGCGACCGCGGGCTGGCAGCGGCCGACCTGCCCGGTATTGCCAGGGCCGCAGCTGCCGGCCGGGTGGCGACCCTGCTGGTCGAGGAAGATCGTTTCGTGCCGGGCTGGCTGAACCGCTCCACCGGCAGGGTGCATCCCGATGGCGAGGTTCCTGATGATCTGGCGCAGTCGGGGGCCAGCCCGGCCATTCGCACGGAGGACATCATCGGCGCGGTGGCTGAGACGGCGTTGCTGAACGGCGGAGAGATTCTCTTGCTGGAGCACGGTCAGATGCCTTCGGCCAGCGGCCTGGCGGCTATCTATCGGTATTGAAGCAGCCGCCCGAAAGAGCATTGCCGTGATTCACCAAGCGGGGACTGGTCAACAGAATGCTGGTCGGTCACGATGCAGGAATGAGTCACGATTCCTTTAGCGACTGTCCCGACCGGCACGGAACCGGTGCCGAGAAATGGGATCGCTATGCCGACAAGCGCTTAGCCGACGGCCGCGAGATCATCCCGTTCTGGGTGGCCGACATGGACTTTCGGTCACCTGCGTGCATCGTTGAGGCGATCCGCCAGCGAACCGACCATGCCGTCTTTGGCTATACCCACGACACCCCAGGCTTTGCCCCCACCCTCGCTGCTCACCTGAAGCGGCAGCATGGCTGGGTCATCGATCCAGCCTGGGTGATTGGCGTGCCGGGCATCGTCAGCGGGCTTGCTGTCACCGCCCGGCTGCTCACCGAACCGGGCGATGGCATCGCGAGCTTCACGCCAGTCTATCCGCCATTTCTGTTTCTTCCCCGACTCGCGGGGCGGCAGACTGTGCGGGTGCCACTAGTTGCCGATCAGGCAGCTGGTCGCTGGGCCATCGACTGGGAAGGCCTTGAAGCAACGCTGGCGGCGGATTCCAACGTCAAAATCTTCTGGCTCTGCCAGCCCCACAACCCGACTGGCACGGTCTTCTCCCACGCAGACCTCTTGCAGCTGGCCGACCTTGCCGAGCGACACCAGTTGACCATTATCAGTGACGAAATCTGGTGCGACCTCGTGCTTGATGACAACAGCCCTCACGTCCCCTTCGCCAGCCTCGACCATCCAGCAGCGAGACGAGCAATCAGCTTTGTGGCGGCATCAAAAACCTGGAACATCGCCGGGCTCGGCTGTGCGGCCGCGATTGTGCCCGATGAGGCGCTGCGGAAACGGTGGCGGGCAGCAGGCGGCGGGCTCGTGCCGATGGTCAATCCGCTGGGCTATGCCGCTGCTGAGGCTGCCTGGCTGGAGGGCGATCCATGGCGACGGGACCTGATCGATCTGCTGCGACTGCATCGCCAGCTGGCTCTCGACACTGTGGCCGATCTGCCGGGTGTCAGCTGCATCGCCCCACAGGCGACGTATCTGCTTTGGCTCGACTGTCGCCAGTGGGCGGCGGCTCAGCCGGCTGACCGGGCCGATCCCCAGCGGGCCTGCGAGGCGGCAGGCATTGGCCCGTCCGATGGCAGGGAGTTTGGCAGTCCCGGCTTTTTACGGCTGAATCTGGGCTGTCCCACCCCCCGGCTCGAAGAGGGACTGCGACGGCTACGGCGGGCCTTTCGAGCGAACGAAACCCAGTAGGACGCTGGCCGTTCAATAATCAGCAGCACAATTATCTCCGTTTCTCGAAACGGTGTGCTACGCTGCTGCCCGCCTTGAGGGGGTGAATATGTCCCCGGGCATTTTCTTTTTCCACAGGTGAATTATGCGAGTATTCGTCAAAAGTTCGATGGTTTCGCTCAGTTGTTTTGGTGCGCTGTTGATTGGAGCAGTGGCGGCACAGGCTGCGGACAAGCCCAAGGGCAAACCTGATCCGGCAAAAGCGTTTGCCCGGAAAGACGCTGACGGTGATGGCCAGCTGACAGTTGAAGAGTTCAAGAAGGGCATGAAAGATAAGCAGTTGGAGAACGCCGACAAACGCTTCAAGCAACTTGATAAGGACGGAGACGGAAAGGTCTCAATGGATGAATTCAAGGCGGGCATGAACCGTCAGAAAAAGACCAAGTGACCTCAGCCCGAGGCAGACCAATGTTGGAAACCGCTAACTGGACAACTATGAGCGGCTTCCAGGTTTGCCATCAAACCTCGGGATGGGAATGATTCAATGGAAACGGCGGGCTGGTGATGACCAGCCCGCCGTTTACCTCCTTGCAGTGTGACACAACGACTTGTCGCATCATTCAATTGACCGGAGCAAACCGATGCATCACTACTTTTGGAAGCGAACGATCTGGATTGCCGCAGCAGTTCTTGTGGCAGGTGGATCAAACGATTTCATTCTCGCACCGGTCAGTGCGGCCCCTCCCATGAACCGGGCCATGATGGCCAGGCAACGGGCGGCCATGCAGGCTCGGAGGGCAGCAGACAAGAAGAAAGAACAGGCCCCCCCTCCGATTCGTCTGCCCGAGGCCGTCGTCGAGAAGCCAGGTAAGCCGGCAATTGACGTTGCGGTAGTCGACCGGAGTGCTGACGCCGTCAAGGCCGTGGCAGATGCTGCAGCGGCAATCGATGCAGTCCTGGCCAGTGAATGGTCAGCCGCCGGCATGTCGGCGGGCGAGCCGCTGTCTGACGAGCAGTTTGTTCGCCGGGCTTACCTGGAAATCGGTGGACGGATTCCGCGACCCGATGAAGCCAAAAAGTTTCTCAGTCGTCGGGCCGCCGACAAGCGGGACGACCTGATCGCCGATCTACTCGAAAGCCCCGACTATGTCAGCCATTTTTACAACTTCTGGGCTGACATTCTCCGGCTGAAAGAACGACCCGACAAACAGACGCTGGTCTTTGAACCCTACATGGATTGGGTGAAGCAGTCGATCGCCACCAACACTCCCTACGATCAATGGGTCTTTGCCATGCTCACGGCTGATGGCACCCTCTGGGACAACCCAGCAGTCGGCTATCAACTGCGGGATCGCGGCATGCCCCTGCCCTACATCGACAACACGGTGCGGGTCTTTCTTGGCACCCAGATTGGCTGCGCACAATGCCACGACCATCCATTCGATAAATGGAAACAGAAAGAGTTTTATCAGCTTGCCGCACTGACCTCTGGCACTCGTGACCGTCTGATGGGCAAGGGGCAAGGTCCCATGGGTATGCAGATGATGGGCATGGGGCCCGAGATGCGCGAGACCGCAGCAAACACCCGCAAACTCTTCCAAGATCTCCAGGCAGCCCGCAAAAACCGTGAGGTTCCCGTTGCCGCCATTCAGTTCCTGCGATTCAACACGACATCGGTCAACTTCCGTGACACCCCGCTCAAGCTGCCACACGACTACAAGTATGAGGATGGTGAGCCGGACCAACGAGTTGAACCGTCTGTTCTATGGGGCGAGGTGCCAGCCAGCTATGCCGGCGCCGACGGCCGCACCCAGTTCGCCGGTTGGCTGACTTCCCACGACAACCGCCAGTTTGCCCGAGCCATCGCCAACCGAATGTGGAAAAAGATGATGGGCGTGGGGGTGGTGGAGCCGGTAGACGACTTTCAGGACGGAAACGTCCCAATTTCCCAGCCGCTCCTTGAGCAGCTCACCGATACAGTGATCGATCTCGACTTCGACCTGCGGGAGTTTGTGCGGGTCATCACCGCGACAAAGGCTTGGCAGTCACAGGCTGTTGTCTATGACCCGACCGCGGAAGAGCCCTACCTCTTCACCGGACCAGCCCTCAGACGGATGTCGGCTGAACAACTCTGGGATTCAATCCTCACGCTCGTGGCCCAGAATGAGTGGGCGTTCCAGCGTCCAACCACCGAAGAAGTCGCCGAGGCCGTTGCCGTTGACCTTGCCACCGTGAACTTCGATCAATTCATCGATGCCTGGAAGAGTTTTCAAGAAGAATATGGCCGCGGCTACCTGCGTCGGATCCGTTCCATCGCGGGCTATAAGGATCAGGTTCTTGTACGGTCAAGCGAACTCCCGATGCCACTCCCAGCCAACCACTTTCTCAGCCAGTTTGGTATCGGTGACCGCGACTCTATTCAGAGCGGTAAGCAGGCAGCGACCGTGCCACAGGTCCTGACCATGTTTAATGGCTGGACGACCCACACCATGCTGGAGCGGGGATCGGTGATTTATGACAACGTGGTCAAACAGAACACTCCGAGGGGTGCGGTGGAGACCATCTTTCTGTCCATTCTCTCACGCAGGCCAACCACAGATGAACGAACCCTCGCGATGGAAGAAATCGAGCAGGCCGAAACCCCAGCCGCCGGCTGCGGCAACCTGATCTGGGGACTGCTCAACACCCGCGAGTTCATGTTCATCCAATAGTCCCAACGACCCCAGCGACCGCCCGCCGCGACCGGTGCCTCAGGGCTGCTTTGGGCAGCCATTAAATTGTCGCGGTTTCCGGCGGGTAGCCCTTTTTCCGCCGAAATGAAGGTGGTGCTTCGGAAACCGTAGCCGGTGAGGCGGGGCCGAATGGAGAAACCGGGCGAGCCTGGTCGCCGTCAGACTCCTTCCCGCTCCGCCTGAACCGTCAAAGCCATCCCGGCAATAATCGGCAAAAATGTTTTTTTTGCTGCGATGGTCGATTAGAATATGGGATGGGATTCTCGGTCCTTGTGAGGAGCTATTCATGCAGGTTTTGAAGTCGCGATGCGAGAGCGTTCCAGGCCTCTTCTGGCTCACCATTCTCCTAGGTGCCTGCTTTGTTTCTTGTGGCCGATCCGCCGAGGCAGCCAAACCTAATAAAGACTGGAAGCCGCCGGCAAGCAAACTTCCTAAGGCAGTGACCGAAAAGCCCGATGGGCCGGTCATGGAGGTCGCCCCGCTCGACCGCAGTGCGCGGCGCGATGTCGAGACTGCCGCTGCCAAGATTGATTCCATCCTCAAAGCCTATTGGCAAGAGCACAAGGCCACACCCGGCCCCAAGACGGACGACCACGAGTTTGTTCGCCGGGCCTATCTTGAACTGGCTGGCCGCATTCCGACCATTGAAGAAGCTGAGTCGTTCTGCGATGCGAAGAGTTCAGCAAAGCGTGGTGAACTGATTGACGACCTGCTGGAAAGCCCGGGATACGTCAGCCACTTCTACAACTTTTGGGCAGACATTTTGCGGCTCCAGGAACGGCCCAGTCGGGACGTCTGGTTTGAGCCCTACATGGCATGGGTGAAAGAGTCGGTTGCCGCCAACCGGCCGTATGACGAATGGGTTTTTGAAATGCTCACGGCCACCGGCCGGATTTCTGAAAACCCAGCCGCAGGATTTCAGTTGCGGGACGTCGGGACGCCGCTGGTCTACCTCGATAACACCGTAAGAGTCTTTCTCGGCACTCAGATTGGCTGTGCCCAGTGCCACGACCACCCCTTCGACAAGTGGACCCAGCAAGATTTTTACAAGCTAGCTGGGCTCACCAACGGCACCCGCTATTCAATCAATCAGGTGCTCTTCGGCGACATGAACATGGCTGATGGTGGCGGCTCAGCCGAAAGCCTGTCGGCAGCAGCCACCCGGTTTTTCAAGAACCAAGATGATCTCGTCTACAACGTCAGCAAAATCAATTACGAACGGGGCATGGCGGAAGACGCAGACGAGATTGATCGCGGCTCCAGGGATTATCTCCAGTCAATGACCAAGATGGTCAGCAACCTCGACACCGAGTTCCGGCTCCCCTACGACTATCGCTATGACGACGCTCAACCGCTCGATGTCATTGAGCCGGCCGTGCTCTGGGACGAGGTTCCAAGCGCCGCCCAGAATGCCGACAAACGGACGCAATTTGGGGCCTGGCTGACCTCCCGAGACAACCGGCAGTTTGCCCGGACGATTGCCAACAGGATGTGGAAAAAAATGATGGGCGTCGGTCTGGTTGAGCCGATCGACGACTTTCAAGAGGGCAATATCCCGGCCATCCCCGAACTTCTTGAGCACCTGACTGATGAGATGCTGCGGCTTGACTTTGACCTGCGCGAGTTTGTCCGCATCCTGGCCTCAACCGATGTCTACCAGCGGCTGGCCGTGGAATATGATGCCACCGCTGAAGAACCCTATCGCTACACCGCCCCGGCGCTGAAGCGATTGACCGCAGAGCAGCTCTGGGACTCTTTGCTCACCCTGATCGCTGTCAACGAATGGGCCTATCAACGGCCAACCGTTGCGGAGCTTGCTCCTGGCATCAGCATCGACATCTCTTCGGTCAATTATCAGCAGTTTGTGGAGGCTTACGAAACCTACAAACAGATCAGAAATGACTTCCGTGGCCGTCTAAACAGTTGCACCTACAAGGGGCTCAAGCTGGTGCGGGCTAGTGAGCTGCCGCAACCGAGCGCCGCCAACCATCTGCTCCGTCAGTTCGGCCAGGGTGACCGATTGGCAATTCAAACCGCCCGGCAGGTGGCAACGGTGCCGCAAATCCTGACGCTGTTCAATGGCTGGATGACCCACGCCATGCTTGAGCAGGGCTCGGTGATCTACGACGAAGTCGCCAAGCAAAAGACCATGAAGGGCGCCGTCGACACGATTTTCATGGCAATTCTCACCCACAAGCCGACTGCTGATATGCGACGTCTCGCGGAACAAGAAATCAAACAGGCCGAAACCCCGGCTGCCGGCTGCGGCAACCTGATCTGGGCCCTGCTCAACACCCGTGAGTTCATGTT
The DNA here is from genome assembly GCA_964555385.1 of uncultured Chitinophagaceae bacterium. Classification (GTDB taxonomy): domain Bacteria; phylum Planctomycetota; class Planctomycetia; order Pirellulales; family UBA1268; genus UBA1268. The sequence goes on along the minus strand of CAZKSP010000003.1, from coordinate 16,885 downwards.
CATTGAGTAACTCTCGCCAACCAACCCACTCGCAACAAAACCGACTCGCACCCGTTCAACAATAAACACCGCCACGTTTCCAGGAGTTCCATCATGTCCCGTGACCTACGCCAGAGCCTGCAATTGCTTGATGACCGGCACACCCGTCGGGCCATCATGTCGGGCATCGCCCAATCCACTCTCGGTGTCAGCCTGCTCTCAGGCTGGAACCGCATGCTTGAAGCTGCCCCTGCCCCAGACGGCAAGAAGGCCAAACAGGTGATCTATTTCTATATGTCAGGTGCGATGAGCCACATCGATACCTTCGACCCAAAGCCCGAGGTCCCGGATGTGCAGGGCGATATCGAGCCCATCAGCACCAAGACGCCGGGTGTGAAATTTGGCGCACCGATGAAAAATCTCGCCGAACTTCAAGACAAGATCGCAATTGTTCGGTCGATGACCACCGAAACAGCCGACCACGAAAAGGGCCGCTATTGGCTGAAGACGTCCTATCCAGTTCTCAACAGCATTCGGCATCCTTCGATGGGAGCTTGGATCGTCCAGACCATGGGAAAAATCAGTCAGACGCTGCCGCCATTTGTGCTTGTGGGCAATGGCAACGGTCATCCTGGTGCCGGATTCCTCGACCCGTCGCTCACCCCGGTGCCAGTCGCCGATCCGGCGAAGGGTATCGAGAATACGGAACTGCCGGAGTACCTCAGCGAAAAGGCCTTCAAGCGGCGGTTGTCGCTGGCCGACCGTATCGACGCCAAGTTCAAAAGCCGCTACAGCGGCTATCAGATTGAGTCGTACGACCAGATGTACAAGGATGCCGTCACCCTGATGGGTAGCAAGGATCTAGAGGCCTTCGATCTTGAGCAGGAATCAGAGGAGGTTCGTGACCGCTACGGCTCATCCCGGATCGGCCAGGGGGCCCTGCTGGCCCGCCGGCTGGTGCAATCGGGAGTGCGGTTCGTCGAAGTCGAATATGGTGGCTGGGACATGCACGACGATGTGGCCACAAACATGGAGACACGTGGTGGTGAAATGGATCAGGCCCTCGGTTCCTTGATCCGTGACCTTGACAGCAATGGCATGCTTGACGAGACCCTGATCGTGCTCACCAGCGAATTTGGTCGTTCACCAGCGATCAATCAAAACGCCGGCCGTGACCACCACCCAGCAGCGTTTTCATTCCTGCTGGCCGGGGCAGGTGTTCAGGGAGGTGCCATCTATGGCAAATCCGACGAGCGGGGCCACGGAGTAGATGAAGACCCGGTCGGCCTGACCGACTTCAACAGCACTATTACCGTCGCCTGCGGCCTCGATCCATTTAAGGAGCACTTCTCGCCCAGCGGCCGGCCCTTCAAGATCGGTGGTGGTGGTGACCCGATCTATGACGTCCTGAGCTGAGAGCCTTCGGGGTCCCGGCTGAGACGACATTAAAAACCCTTTTTTTACGACATAAACCGCGTCGGAGTATCTCTTGCTCCGCCGCGGTTTTGTTTTCTAAGGTCTGTGTCTTCACTACCGTTGGCCTGTCGCCGACAAGCCACACCTCATTGTCAGGACCTTCGCATGGCCCATAAAAAACAGACTTTTGCCCAGCAATTCCTCGGTCTCGTCACCTTTGGCATGCCCGCCCCGGTTCGCCAGGTCGTCACCTCTCGCTGGGGTGCAACCCTGGTCATCATTGTCGTCCCCGCCCTGGTGCTGACTGGGATTCTCACCATCTCATGGAAGGGCAGCCAGCCGAACTTCACGGTCAATAGCAAGCGAGCCGAACAGGTTGAGCGAGAGGTCGAACAGGAGACGACGCGGGCCGCGCAAGAATTACGCAGCCTGCAAGACGCCCGCCGACGTTAGGATATTGTGGTAGGCAGATTCCCTGCCGCAGGGACCCCCGCTACTCAGATCGGCTCATGCGACACGCTGCGATTGACCCCGCTCTTTTTTGTGACCATCGACAGCGGTTGGTCGCATCACTACCCCCATGCAGCTTGGCTATTGTCCATGCTGCCGACACACTGCCGACGAATGGCGACGGGGTTCTTCGACTCGTCCCGGCGGCTGACCTGTTCTGGCTTTCCGGTATCGAACAGGTCGAGAGTGTCCTCGTGCTGGCACCTGATGCCATCGAACCATCTCAACGAGAGATGCTTTTTATTCGGCAACCGACTGAACAGCTGGCTACCTGGGAAGGCCACAGCCTGTCCAAGGATGAGGCCCGGGAGGTCTCTGGTGTGGCTACTGTTCGCTGGCTGAGTGACCTGCCAGCGGTTTTGCATAACCTGATGGTCACGAGTGAGCAGGTCTTTCTTAATGCTAACGAGCATGAGCGGGCGAGCCTCGAGGTCGAGCAGCGGGACCTTCGGTTAGCCCGTCAGCTGATGGCCCGCTATCCCCTGCACCGGTTTGAGCGGCTGGCCCCAATCCTCCGGCAGTTGCGGGCGGTCAAGGACTCGTTGGAGGTTGATTTGATCCGCCATGCTGTCGGCATCACCAAGCGAGGCTTCGATCGCGTTGTGTCCAGCCTGCAGCCAGGCGTGATGGAGTATGAACTGGAGGCCGAACTGATCGGTGAGTTCACCCGCAACCGGGCAATTTTCGGCTACGAGCCAATTATCGCCACCGGCAGAAATGCCTGCACCCTCCACTACGTTGACAATGACGACCCCTGCCAGGAGGGCGACCTCGTGCTCTTCGACGTCGGGGCGAGTTATGCCAACTATACGGCCGACCTCACCCGGGTATTTCCGGTTGGGGGCCGGTTCAGTCCTCGGCAGCGAGAACTCTACGAGGCTGTCCTGCGGGTGCTGAAAAGCTCAATTGAGCGGACGGTAGTCGGGGCAAATCTGCGGGATTGGAAGCGGGCATCCCAGGTGCAGATGGCCGAAGAACTGGTGAAACTCGGACTAATCAGTAGTGAAGAACTGGCCGCTGATAGCCCAGAAAGCCCCGCCTGCCGGAAGTATTTCATGCATGGCTTGGGCCATTCCTTGGGGCTCGGCGTGCATGACATTGCCCCGGCCAATGGGCCGCTCGAGCCGGGCTGGGTGGTGACCGTCGAGCCGGGGCTCTACCTACCGGACGAAGGAATCGGTATCCGTCTCGAAAATGACATCCTGGTGACCAACAACGGTCCAGTCGACCTCTGTGCCGATGTACCGTTGGAGCCCGAAGCCATCGAAGACTGGATGCAAGGCTGATCCGTCATCGCCAAGACGATCGCAGACCGATTCTGATATACTCCTCCCACCATTTCCCAGGAGTCTTCCCATGCATGCTGTCGCCCCGTTTACTGCGGCCCTGCTCGTCTCCCTTTTCACCGTGAGTACCATCGCCATGGCCGCCGATACCCCCGCTGACACTGCCCTTCCCACCCTGCCTGAGGGTTCAGGTCCGGTTGACGCCGATGCCCCCAAGAGCTTCACCAAAACCGCCTCAGGGCTTGAGTACCGCATCCTGCGGGCCGGGGCTGGCCAAAAGCCGGCTGCTACAAACACCGTATCGGTCCACTACCACGGATGGCTCGATAACGGCAGTGTGTTTGACAGTTCGTACAAGCGGGGCGAGTCGATTGAATTCCCGCTCAATCGGGTCATCCCAGGCTGGACCGAAGGCATGCAACTGGTCGGTGAGGGGGGCATGATCGAACTGCAGATTCCAAGCGCCATTGGCTATGGTGCCCGTGGTGCACCTCCAGTCATTCCGCCCAATGCAACGCTGCACTTCGTGGTCGAACTGCTTGACGTCCGATAGCGGAAAAAAGCGACCCACTGAAACCATTCAGGGTTCTTCTTCGGCCAGTTGACCTCTGCCGATGTCGTCTACCTCTAAAACGACATCGATCGTGAACCAACGGGCAAACAGACGGAAATCACCCGTGTCCGGCCACTGGCTTGCATCTGCCTGCCAGGCTCGTAACTCCCGAAGAAAAATCTCCTGAAAGATGTCTCCGACCACCTCATCGCCCTCGTCGGCATTTGCACAGGCTGGAATCAGATAGACCCGCCGGTCGGCCGAAAGCCTCTTCTCCCGGATCGACTCTGCCGACACTCCAATCGTCCGTAACCAGTCCAAGAAATTTGGTTCAGGACCGACCACGACCGCACTTCGGTTGAGCATAGAAGCACCCGATGACTTGTTCGGCATCCTGCATTCATTTTTTCTTCCACGGCTTGGCTACCAGCGATTTTCCTTCTTGCACTAAAAAACATAGGCTCGCCACTCTCCGAGAGGAAAATCTTTTCACGTCCTGACGGGATTACAATCAGGACACCATCCTCTGATTGCATCACCCCCAATGCCACCCGTGACTTCTGACCGCCGCGCATTGATCACCGGCATCACCGGACAGGACGGGTCGTACCTGGCCGAACTCCTGCTGGAGAAGGGTTATGAGGTGCATGGCATGATTCGCCGGTCGAGCAGCCTCCGTCGCGAACGGATCGACCACCTCACCGACACTATCCCGGCTGCTGCCAGGCACCTCAAGCTTCACTATGGTGATCTGGCTGACACGATGAGCATGGTGCGACTGGTCCGCGAGGTGCGACCGCAGGAGGTCTATAACCTTGCTGCTCAGAGCCATGTCCGGGTGAGTTTCGAGCAGGCCAGTTACACCGCTGATGTCACTGCCGTTGGTGTCCTGAGACTGCTTGAGGCGGTTCGTGATTTCCAGGATTCCTCCGGTCAACAGGTTCGGTTCTACCAGGCTTCCAGCTCGGAGCTCTTTGGGAAGATCCGGGAGACTCCGCAGCGGGAGATGACTCCGTTTCACCCCCGCTCACCGTATGGTGTTGCCAAGCTCTACGGCCACTGGATCACCGTCAACTACCGCGAGAGTTACGGTCTGCACGCTTCCAGTGGCATTCTCTTCAATCATGAAAGTCCCCGCCGGGGCGAGAACTTCGTCACCCGCAAGGTCACTCGGGCCGCCGCCCGCATCAAATTGGGCCTGCAGCAACAACTCGCCCTCGGCAACCTCGAGGCCCGTCGCGACTGGGGCTTTGCTGGCGACTATGTCAAAGCAATGTGGCTGATGTTGCAGCAGGAGACACCGGATGACTATGTGATTGCCACTGGCGAGACCCATTCGGTCCGCGAACTCTGCGAAGCCGCCTTCAACCACGTTGGTCTGGATTACCGGGATTTCGTGGTCCACGATCAGCGACTGGAACGACCTGCAGAAGTCGATCTGCTTGTTGGTGACGCCGGCAAGGCCCGCGAAAAGCTTGGCTGGCAGCCGCAGGTGAGCTTTGCCGAACTGGTCGCGATGATGGTGAATGCTGATCTGGAGCTGGCTGAAAAAGACCGATCCCGGCCGCCATCCACACCCGCCGGCTAATCAATCATGCCAGCCCGTGAGCTCTATCTCGACCATGCCGCCACGACGCCGCTCGATCCGGTGGTGGCCGACCGGGTGGCACAGGTCCAAGCCGATATCTTTGGCAATCCGTCGAGTCCCCATGCCACTGGCCGCCGGGCTCGTCAGCTACTCGACGCGGCCCGTGAGCAGATTCTGGCCGACCTCGGCTGCTCGACCGCCCAACTCGTCTTTACATCCGGTGCCACTGAGGCCAACCATCTAGCTGTCCTCGGGCTGCTTCCCGCTGAGCCACTGGGCGACCGACCGCTACGGCTGGCCACCAGCTCGCGAGACCATGAAAGCCTTCGGTTGGCAGCAGCAGCCATCCAGAACAAGGCCGAAGTGACCAGCCTGCCATTGACGGCAACGGGCCAACTCGATCAAGCGGCGGTGACCGACTGGCTGACGCGCAAACCAGAGGCCAGCAGCCAACGGACGACGACGCTCCTGCTGGCTACTACATTGGTCTGCGGCCAGACCGGTAGCATCGAGGACATGACCAGCCTTCGGGATCTGCTGGCCCAGTGGGCTCCTCACTGCCTGCTGCACACCGACGCCACCCAGGCAGTTGGGCGACTCCCAATCGACTTCTATGGGCTCGGAGTGACCAGTCTCTGCTTTGCTCCGCACAAGTTTGGTGGGCCACGGGGTATCGGCTGCCTGCTCCTCCGACCAGGCCTCAATCTGAGACCACTGCTTCATGGTGCCCAGCAGTTTCAACTGCGTGGAGGAACTGAACCGGTGTCGCTCGTGGCCGGTTGCCAGCTGGCCGTCTCGCTGGCGGTTGCCCGGCAACGGGCTGAGGCAGCTCGGCTAGACACCTTGCGGCAGCGATTTGAGCTTGGGGTTACATCCTGCGGACGCCAGGCGGGCATTGAGCCGGTCGTGATCGCCACAGCTGGTCCCCGTAGTCCCCACGTCAGCACGGTCGCCTTCCCCGGCATTGACCGTCAGGCCTTCGTGATGGCAGCCGATCTGACAGGACTGGCGGCGGCTACCGGTACCGCCTGTGCCAGCGGTTCAAGTGAGCCAGCCCCGGCTCTCACTGCAATGGGAATCGAACGCAGACTCGTGCAGGGGGCAGTCCGTTTCAGCTTCGGTCGTTCCACCACTGTCAGTGATATCGACGAAGCGATTGCCCGGATTGACCAACTGCTCCAGTCATCCCGGCCAGCCAGCTGAATCAGCCTGCGACCGGCAGGCAATTTGCGACCCGGCTGTTCATCGCATAGGCTGACAGTATCAGGTGGGCGACTGGGAGCAGGCCCGATTGGACGGTGGCACGGATTTGCCAACCTTCTCGGCACCGCAATGTGCCTGCTGTGGACGCGTCATGCCCTCGACCCATTGCGACGTCCAAGAACGCCTCATTTTTCCCGGGCTCACGGATCTTCCCACAACAGCCATTGATCTTGGCCTTAGTCAGATTGTTGCCGCTGAAACTATCGCCACCGTCACCACCGGAACCATTGGCAAACAACCCGGCAGACTACTTGTTGCCACCGGTGGCACACCCCGAAGGCGGGCCGACTGGCTGCTGGAGATCACCCAACGGGTCGAGGACCTGGAAGCGACCAGCCCAACGAATACGAATGGCGTAGCTTGGCAACTGACTCGGTGTGACGGCCGACAACTGGCCAAGGAGCTACATCGCTGCCGTGATAGCGGGTCTCTCGATCCACTGCGGAAGCTGCTGTTCTTCGGTAGTCTCCCAGCAAGTACTCAGACCAGGCATCGCCAAAAACCAACGGAAACCAGGGCTGTACGAGCCATCATCCTGATCAATCGACTCGATCAGGCAGCCAAACGAGAAGAGCATCAACTGCTGCTCTGCCAACTACTCGACGCAATCTTGCAGACCCCCACCATGCTGGCGGTCACCCTGCCGGAACACCCAACCTGCCTGCCACTCCATCCGGCCCTTGAATCGCGACTGACTGGTGGCCTGGTGCTGCCACTCACCCGGGTCGATACATTCCTGCCAACCCCGCCCAATCAGGCCGAGTCACCACCTTCCATCAGCCGCATCATCTCCACTGTTGCCCGCTATTGTGGTGTCAGCCGAGATGACATTCTCGGGAGTTCTCAACGCCGCTGCCATGTCCGGCCGAGGGGACTGGCTATCCATTGCGTCCGCTTGCTTACTGGCAAGAGCACCCACGCCATTGGCATCGCCTGCGGAGGCCGGGACCATTCGACAATTCTCCACAGCCTCAGGGTCACCAGTAGACTCCTCCAGACCGACCCGGCCCTTGCCGGTGACCTTGAAGCCATCTTGAATAGCCTTCGGCCACGGTCAACTGACCTGTCAAAAAAATGTTGATTACGCCTTGGCTACAGGGAGTCAGCAGGAAGAGTCAGCCAACCGGCCTGAGACCGACGCCGTACCTGAAGCAGTCCTGCCACCGGCTGACGCTGGGCACACTTCACCCATTCATTTTTCGATAAGTCAGCCAACCCCCAGGTCCGGCTCTTTTCAACGCTGGCATACCGTTGCCATCAACACGTTCAGGACAACGAAGTAGCAAATGTTCCACCAGCGAGAGGAACTCAGGCCTAAGTTTCAAAAGCTGAAAAAACAGGGCAAAACGGCTCTTTCACCATTCAGATTCTCTCCTGACGACTGTTTTTTGCACCTTCCCCAGACGGATTTTGGAGGCTGCCCTAATACTTCTTCTGATTTCGATTGATACTGATTCCTACTGTTTTTTCTCTTTTAGAAAAGGAGTAAAAGCAGTTCTGCGGAAGCTTGGGGAACGCGGAAAAATCCCCGATGGATGGCCTGCGGACAGGGTCAAAATCGGGTAGATTGAAGGGTCTCCGAGACGTGGCCGGGCCGGTGGATTTCAGGCCTCACCAGTCCGTCCGAAGACCGGCATTCCCAACACCGTTTCCCTGTGGACGATCGCTCCCAATGAATCTGCGTTGCACGCGTGAACCCTTGCTTGCGGCCCTTCAGACAGTGGCGGCCGTGGTCCCATCCCGCTCTCCCAAGCCCGTTCTCACCAATGTCAAACTCGACGTCGATGGACCCACCGCGGTGCTCTCGGCGACAGATCTCGAAATTGCCATCCGAACCGAAGTCGAGGGAGTGGAAACATCCGCACCGGGTAGTGTGCTGCTGCCAAGTGCCAGGCTGATGGCGATCGTCCGCGAGAGTCCTCCCGGAACAAGCTTCGAGATCGAGTCGGACGGCACGGCAACGGTGGTGAAGGCGGCCCGTAGTCAGTTCAGGCTGCCGGCGGAAGATCCACTCGAATTTCCCTCGGTAGCAACCTTCCCTGCTGATGCCTGCTTCGAATTAGCGACGCCGCTGGTCAGAGAACTTGTCCGGCGGACGGTCTTTGCGACCGACAACGAGTCAAGCCGTTATGCCCTCGGTGGTGTCCTGATCGAACTGACCGATTCGGGTGTGATTGCGGTTGGCACAGATGGCCGGCGACTTGCCAAAATGGAGGGTCCGGCGACGGTTCAGGGGGGGGAGCCACCAGCGACCCAGCCGATCGTGCCAGCCCGGGCAATGCAGTTGATTGAACGCAGTCTCGGCGATGCAGAGACACCCGTTAAGCTGGCAGTCCAAGGAAGCGATATCCTGATGCAGACTGGACCGACAACGATCTCAGCCCGTCTGGTTGAAGGTCGCTTTCCCCGGTGGCGTGACGTCTTCCCGGAGCGACCAGATGCGGTGACCGTCAAGGTGGTGACCGGGCCGCTGCTTTCAGCTGTGCGTCAGGCAGCCATTGTGACAAGTGAGCAGTCGAAGGGGGTCGACTTTCGATTTGAGCCGGGGCAACTCGTGCTGTCTGGCCAGTCGGCTGAGAGCGGCCAAAGCCACGTCGAGATGCCGCTTGAGTTCACCGGCGACGCAGTCTCAATCAAGCTCGACCCCCGATTTGTCGGTGAGTTCCTGCGGGTGCTTGATCCGGGTGCCGGTATCGACATCGAATTGACAGACGGTCAGAGCGCCTGTGTCTGTCGCACCGACGACGGCTATGCCTACTGCGTCATGCCGCTAGCTGCCGACTAGTCGGAGGTGCTGTGATGTTCTCTTCACCAATGATCTGGTGCTATGTCCGATCCCCGTCCGCTCCGCAGCCTGCTCACTCGGCTGATGGCCCGTACTGGCTACGACCGACAACAGGGCAGCGATGCCCTGCAACAGGCCTGGTCCAAAGTGGCGCCTGCCAGCCTTCAAGGCAGTTCCCAGCCGGGTATGGTCCGGCGCGGGGTACTCGAGGTTTTTGTGAGTCACTCGGCCTTAGTGCAGGAGTTCGGTTTTCACAAGCACGAGGTGCTCTCAGCGCTCCAGAAGTTGGTGCCAGCCGAGGGCATCACTGATATCCGTTGCCGGCTGCTGATAGATGCCGGTCACTGATTCACCAATCTTTCCTTTTCTCTCCCCATCTCCTTTGCTGAAAGCTCTCCATGGCCGAATCCTCCTCATCGCCTGCTGATGACTCCATCCAGCCGGGCTACACCAGCACTGATCTGAAGCATCTCTCAGACCGTGAGCACGTTCGGGAACGGTTTGGCATGTACATCGGTGACAACACCTCCCGCGGCTTACACCATCTGGTCTACGAGGTGGTTGATAACTCAATCGATGAATGCATGGCGGGCTATGCCAAGCGGGTGACGGTGACGATCAACGTCGATGGCAGTGTCACGGTAGAGGACGACGGCCGTGGAATTCCTACCGATATCCATGTCCAGCTCTCTGACGAGATGGACCGGGAGGTTTCGACGCTCGAAGGCGTCATGACGGTCCTTAAGTTTGGGGGAAAGTTTGAGAAAGGTGCCTATCAGACTTCGGGGGGCCTTCACGGCGTTGGTGTCACGGTGGTGAACTTCCTGTCGGAATGGTGCGAGGTCGAGGTGTCCCGAGAAGGCCATCTCTGGCAGCAGGAGTATCAGCGGGGTGAGCCGACTGGACCAGTTCGGAAGATGGGCACCACGACTGGTACCGGGACGAAGACGACATTCAAGCCTGACCCGCAGATTTTTCCTCAGACCAAGTTCTCTGGTGACATCCTCGCCCGCAGACTCCAGGAACTCGCATTCCTGAACTCTGGTGTGAAGATCGTTTTCACTGACAGCGGCAACGGCCGTACTGAGGAATTCTTCTACGAGCGAGGTGTCGAGGAATTCATTGAGTGGCTCAATCGTTCAAGTGATGCTCTCCACCAAGATGTGATCTCACTGAATGGTGAAAATGAGGGCGTGACCTGGGACATCGCGCTGCAATACACCGGCGAGTTCACTGAAAACTTGCATAGCTATGTCAATAATATCTCGACCAACGAAGGGGGCACGCATGTCTCGGGTTTTCGTTCAGCCCTGACACGCAGCATCAACGCCTACGGAAAAAAAGCGGGTATTTACAAAGACCTGACTCCGACTGGCGACGATATTCGCGAAGGCTTGACTGCCGTGGTGAGTGTGCGGGTGCCTGAGCCGCAGTTCGAAGGGCAGACCAAGACCAAACTCGGAAACAGTGAGGTTGAGAGTATTATCAACTCTGCCGTTGGTGAGTTTCTGGCAAAGTACCTTGAGGAGCATCCTAAGACTGCCAAGGCAATTGCCCAGAAGGGCGTGCTGGCGGCAGAGGCCCGTACCGCTGCCCAGAAGGCCAAGGCCCTGCTGCGGGAACGCAAGGGCGCTCTTTCTGGCGGCGGTCTCCCCGGCAAACTCCGCGACTGTACAAGCAAGGACATGACCAAGTGTGAGCTTTACCTGGTCGAGGGTGATTCGGCCGGTGGTTCAGCGGAGGGAGGCCGGCTGCGTGAATACCAGGCAATCCTGCCGCTGCGAGGCAAGATCATCAACGCCTACAAGAGCCGTGAAGACAAGGTGCTCGCCAACGAAGAGGTTCGCAGCATGATCTCAGCCATTGGGGCTGGGATTGGGCCGGAGGCTGACCTTGGTAAACGGCGGTACGACAAGGTCGTGATCATGACCGATGCTGATGTCGACGGCTCACATATTCGTACGCTCCTGCTTACCTTCTTCTATCGGCAGATGTACCAGCTGGTGGCAGCCGGTCATGTCTACGTGGCCCAGCCTCCACTGTTCCGGGTCCGGAGCAAAAAGCAGGTCTACTACGTCCAGACCGAAGAGGAGATGAAGAACCAGCTGCTCGATCAGGGGCTGGGTGAAGGAGTGTTCCTGCCTGGCGACGGCCGCGAAATAGCAGGAGATGAAATGAAAACACTCTGCCAGACGTTGGCTGGTCTTGAGGATGCCCTGCTTGCACTGGAACGCCGCGGCATCAGTCTGCGCGATCATGCCGCCCGCCGTGATGCAACCAGCGGCAAACTGCCGCTGTACCATGTCTTCTTCGGAGTCGAAGAGCACTGGTTTGCCAATCGGGAAGACTTAGAGAGTTTTGTCGATGGCAAAGAGCAGGAGACGGGAGGTGAGTTAGCAACGGGGAAGGCTGACGAGAACAAACCGGGCGGTGGTGGCGCTGCCGATTCCGATACCCCAGGCGAACAGCTGATCGTCATCGAATTGCACGAGGTGCGGAGTATCAATGCCGGGCTGAAAGCGCTTGAGACAGCGGGCTTTGGTATCGAGGCCCTGCTGCCTGAAGACCGCACCGGTACCGAGGAGCCGCGGTATATCCTCAGGCGTGGTGAGAATGAGATTGGGCTGGAGGATCTCCGCGGATTGCTCGCAGCCGTCCGGCGAGCCGGTGAAAAGGGCCTATCGATCACCCGCTTCAAGGGCCTTGGCGAAATGAATGCGGAGGAACTTCGTGAGACGACCCTCGACCCAGCCAATCGGACGCTGCTGCGGGTGTCGATGGATGACGCTGCGGCAGCCGACGACCTCTTCCGCGTGCTGATGGGTGAAAAAGTGGAGCCCCGACGCGAGTTCATCGAGCGGCATGCCCTCGATGTGCGAAACCTTGATGTGTGACGAACTCCAGAAACCGGTCCCGATCTGCTTCAGCTGCAGGGAAAAGTTCGACTGGAACTCGAGCTAGTGATCAGCGACGGTCTGCGAGCGGGCGATGGGCCTCACGAAAGATTGCCTCCATGCGGGCAACCATTTCTGGCTTTTCGGCGGCAAGGTCTTGCTGTTCGAAGGGATCAGCTGCCAAGTCAAAAAGCTCGAGTGGTCGGTCTTGTTCCTGGTAGGCCTTCCATTGACCGACCCGAGCTGCTTTGGAGAACGGTGTCGCGCGCTTGTGGAACTCCCAGTAGAGATAGTCATGCCGCTGCTGCCGCGCAGGAGCGGCTACTAGCGTTGGGAGGAAAGAGATGCCATCAATTCCTGCCGGTATCGGCTGGCCAGTAATTTCAGCCATAGTTGGTAGGACATCCCAGAAGCCGCTGAGGTGGTCGCTGGTGGAACCAGCTCTGATCGTTCCCGGCCAGCGGGCCAGCAGCGGTGAACGAATGCCACCCTCATGCATGTCACGTTTATGGCCACGGAGACCGCCGGTAGAGTTCCAAAACGCTGGGTCATGCCCCCCTTCTAGATGTGCGCCATTGTCGCTGGCGAACATGACCAGGGTGTTTGTATCAATGCCGAGATCGGTAAGGAGTTCAAGGATTGACCCGACCTCGTTGTCGAGGTGCTCCATCATTGCCGCAAAACCGGCAATTGGATTGATCACATCCGGACAGAGTTCATCGGGTCCGGCAGCGTATTTGCCGATCTTCGTGTCAAACTGGGGCAGTTTCTTCCGCCACTTTTCGTGGAGTTCCTTGGGGGCCTGCATGGCCGCATGGGGGACTGCCGTGGGGATGTAGCAGAAAAAGGGCGTGTCGGCTGCGGCATTCCGGCGGATAAAGTCACGGGCTTGCTTCATGATGAGGTCGTGCACGTAGGTTCCCTGCTCGAGCGGAACTTCTCTGCCGTTATGGACGACGCTGCTGGGGTAGTAGGTGTGGGCGATCGTTTGACTTTTCCAGCCGTAAAACTCATCAAAGCCGTGGGCCAGTGGGTTGCCCCTGCCCTCGGAGTTGGTGATGCCCAGCCCCCACTTGCCGAAAGCTCCGGTGGCGTAGCCAGCGGCCTTAAAGAGTTCGGGCAGAACAAAGTCAGTTGTCCGCAACCGAATCAAGGAATCCTCGCCCCCATTGCCCCGAATGTGGCAATGGCCTGAGTGCAGGCCTGTCATCAGCACTGCTCGCGAGGGACTGCAGACCGTGTTACCGGCATAGTGCCCCGTAAACTTCATGCCTTCGCTGGCGAGCCGATCAATGTTGGGTGTGGAGAACTTGTCCTGACCGTAGCAGGAGAGATCACCGTAGCCGAGATCATCGGCGAGAATGTAGATGACGTTTGGGGAAACTGAAGATTCCCCCGCTTGGGCTGAGGCGGTGATGGCTGCAGGGAGGCCACTGACAAGGCAAACAATAAGCAGGCAGAAATTTCTCGGCATGGGGAGGTCTTTCAGAGGAAGAAGAGAACGGACGCCCGGAGTGGTCCATGTTGATCGGTGGTCATCGTTCCAGCGGCAACCAATTGTCGAACGTAGCTGCCTGGCCAGCGTGGCTGCCATCAGTGGCAGTGAGGTTCCAGACAATCGCCCGTTCGATTCGGAATCGACGCCCGGTCTTCGAGATACGAATCCCGGAATAGTCATCAACGTAGCCATGCTGACGGGTTTGAGTGAGCAGCCGGGATCGCTCATCCCGGTGGACTGGCTCGGCAGTCAGCCTCGACGGTGTCCGGGTGAACTCTTCCCAACTCATTTCCCAAAGGGCAAGGGCTTGGGCATTGCCGTAGTTCAGTACTGGATCGATCTCCGTCCCATGCGCGGCAACGACAAAAGGGGCGTGAAAGAGCCGCTCCGCCTGATCTGCCGCAGTGCCTGTTCGCAGGATCAGTTCGCGGCCAAGCCGTTCGGCGAATGAATTGAGCAGAAGTTGCACATGGTCGGTCATGACGGCTGGATGCCTTTAACAATCTGTATGAATTCCAGTCATTAACCTGCCCGTCAGCTTTCCCGTTGGAGTAACTCGGCAATGTCGAGCAGATAGACTTGGCGGCCACCGGCGTGTGGACTATCGATGGCGATCGTTGTGCCGTCATTGCTGCTGCGGGGATGGGTGTCGCACCGCCATTCCCCGCGATACTCGGTCGGGGCGGGGAAGTGGCCAAGATCGAATCGCCGGCCGCTTGGAATGTGGTAGAGGTAGACCGTCTGCCGACGCTGTGGGCCCGCTGGGTATGTATCATTGAGAATCCAGTCCTGATACGGCGCCGGGAGGTAGGTGTTGTGCCCATTGACCGCCATTTTCTCCGAGCCGACCGGCTTGATCCTGTCGGTCTTGTCAACAAAGTCATAAAAGCCGGCGGGTCGGCCAGCGGGCTTTGTCCACATCGTGACAACCTCATTGTCTTTCCAGATGAAATGCGAGGTGAATCCGGAGGGATCAAGAATAGAGCGGTCACTGCCGTCGATTGCTGCCGTCAGCATCCGGGTGACGAAACCGCCTTGAAACTGCAAGGTTTTGGGATCGAAGGCTGGTCGGTAGCGATGCAGCACGATGAATCGCTGACTGTCGGGACTGACAAGTAGATGGTTGAAGTAATGCCAGGCGGAGGCGTGTCGGTCACCGTCAGGCCAGGGAATCGCGGCCACTTCGGCGAGTGAGAGAATCAGTTCGTCACGGCCAGTCTCAAGATCGACTCTCCAGACCCCAGACTCCTCCGGTGCCCGTTCGGTGACAAACGGATCTGCCAACCCGTCATAGCCGTAGCCGGGACGAAGGTTATCAATGCGGCGAAAATCGGTTGACAGGCCGAAGCGTCCGTCCGGTGAAAGGGTATAGATCGGTCGTGGGAGCGTCCGCGTGTCGCCAGTTTCCAGATCATGAATGCGGCAGACAAATGAATCTCCCTGGCGATCGTTCCAGAGCACCCGCTTTCCAGAGCGACCGACCCACTGCAGCATGCAGCCTTGCTGCCAGCCCCAGGCGTTACTGGTACCGATCGGCGTCCAGATGTCGTCAGCCTTGGTATTAATGAAGCCGACCGTAATTGAGTCTGCTGCGGTCGGGGAACGGCCCTCGAAAGAAACTTTGTTGGACAAAACCAGGGTGTTCGTCGGGTCGAATTCCCGCTTGTCGTAATAGCCGAACCAGTGGTATCCCGGCCCCCGGGTGATTGCACGGCAAGGTACAAGGGTTTCAAGGCCACTCGTGTCAGCTGCCGCCGTCCAGCGCGACTGCCAGGCAAGGCCAGTGACCAGAGCCGTGCTACAGAATTGTCTGCGTCGAATCTTCATCTACGATGAGAGTTCTCTTGGTGAAGTGTGGATTCCCTGGAGTCTGGTAGATTTCTGAGGCGAGACGGATTGAGGAGTTGTTCGCAGCGAATTACCGCCGGTGGTATCCTCAAGTGTGAAACAGAGTGCTCGATCCGTTGAGTTTACTTGAATTGTGAGTGGACTGATGAAAAAGACCTGGCTGCCGGTTCCGATCCTTGCGTTGGTTTGTGTGCAATTGCTCATTGCGGGTAGTTCCAGTCGCGGTGCCGAGCCGGCATTGCCGCTGGTTTTTGAAGAGTCGTTTGCAGAGGGTGTCAGCCGCTGGCAGCCTACCGACCCGGAGGCCTGGACGCTCTCCCGCGATGGCAATCGGGCCGTCTGGGGGCTCAATCGCCGGAAGAGTGATTACCAGCCCAAGGTTCGCAGCCCCCATAACATTGCCCTCGTAAACAATATCGAACTGACCGATACCGTGATCACGTTTGAGGTCAAAAGTACCCTTGATACGGGGAATCACCGCGACTGCTGCGTGTTCTTCAACTACCGTGATGCCGAGCATTTCTACTATGTCCACCTTGGGGCCAGGCCCGACCCTAACAGCGGCCAGATCATGATCGTCGATGGAGCCCCACGGCGGCCGCTCACCGAAAACACCAGGCCTGTGCCCTGGGATGATGATTGGCATGTGGTAAAGCTTGAGCGAGATGCTCAAAGCGGTCGGATTGCGGTCTATTTTGACGACATGGACCGTCCCCTGATGGAGGCGACCGACCGAACCTTTACCGCTGGGCAGGTTGGCATTGGCTCTTTTGATGACATGAACAACTTTGCGAATGTGAAAGTCTACGGACGAGGCCCGGCAGCTGAATGATGCCGGGCACAGCTGTACTTTCTTTCCGGTGAGAGCATACGGCGTTGCGTTTTCTGTCCGCAGCGGCGGTGGCCAGATCAGAGCCTTGCGGGCTGTTGTTTGCTGTTGTGAAATACTGGTCAGCGTCCTCCAACGCCGTCCACTTTCCAGCAGGAGCTACACCCCATGGCCAAGCAGTCGATCGCCGATCTTGATCCCGCCGGCAAAACCGTTCTCGTCCGCGTCGATTTCAATGTGCCTCAGGATGAGTCCGGGGCGATTACTGACGACCGGCGGATTCGAATGGCCCTGCCGACGATCAAGTCGATCATTGACCGTGGTGGCAAGGCGGTACTGATGAGCCATCTTGGCCGGCCCAAGGGAGCAGTTGACCAGGCCCTGTCACTGGCACCGGTCGCTGCCCGACTCGCCGAACTGCTGGGTCAGCCGGTTG
>CAZKSP010000002.1:0-40620 GCA_964555385.1 uncultured Chitinophagaceae bacterium | reverse complement strand
CAGGAAGGCGGCTTGCCTGGCCTGCCCATGGCCGACGGTGGCCTATCCGCAGGAGGCATGAGCGGTGGGTTCAGCGGCTTCCCCGGGGGTGACTTTTCCGGAGACTCAGGTTCAGGGGATTTTGGAATGGAGTCTGGCTTTGATGATCCCCTCGCTGGCCCTGAAGGATTGATCAACTCGCCTGAGTACAGAGTTTTTCGGTTTTTTGACACCGACGTCGAACCTGGCAAAGCCTACCGGTACCGAGTAACGATTCGACTCTGGAACCCCAACGTCGGGCTCCCGGTGCGGTATCTTGAAGATCCTTTACAGGTCGACGTGGTCACGCTGGCGTCCGAACCGGCTGAAGCCGACCTCTCCACTACCGGGGGCATCGTTCGGGTACCCGGCCGTAGTCGCATTCTCACTCGGATGCTAACGAGCAACGACAAGAAGCTTGCTGGACTTGGCGGCAGAGACAACGAAGCCATCGTCATTGATGTCAATCCTGACTCGGGCAACTTTGAACTGCACTCGACCGAGATTCGACGAGGCCAACCGATTGGCATAAAAAAGGAGTCGAAGCGTCTACGGATCGGAAGCTGGCGATTTTCTACGCCAACACATGATGTTGAAACCGATCTTACCGTCATTGATCAGGTGGGCGAACAGGAGTTGGCTGACAAGAAGCGGGTCGGCCGTGGCTTTGTTCCCCCTCCACCATTTGAGTTGCTGCTCGTTGACACGCTTGGAGCCGTCGAGCACGTTACGCCAATAGAGTCGGAAAAAATTGTTCGTGATTACCTCCCTACACTTCCCGGTTACATTCCACCACAGCCCATTCAACCGATGGAGCAAAGCTTTTGATGAAGTGGACTCACCGCTCTGTTTGTTCGTTCCGGGTCAATCTTCTGGCTTCCTTCGGACTCGCATTCTTTGCCATCGCCATCCAAGCCGGCTTCTGCCCAGCCGCTCTAGGTCAAGGAGTACCCCGATTTGAGAACTGGTCTGCTTTTGAGAAATCGGCCGACCTGGCGACTTACAAAAAAGAGCTCGAAGCAGGATCCGCCTTCAATGATCGCAACCGGCAGTTGCTTCTCAATGACGGTCTTCCCCAACTGCTGGAAGAAGCAAATCGTGATAGAATCGCCGCGATTCGGGCCCAAATCCCTGGTTTGCTACTCGAAAAAATCACAAGTGCTGATGCCTTTCGCGACGCTACGACTGCTGCAGCTGAGGCCCTTGACGAACTATCGCGCCGTCAGAACTCTTCGATTGAGGGCAGCGTTAATGCCTGCCTCCTGTTAGGTGAACTACGGCAAAAAGACGGCCGGCTGTTGGCAGCTGCAACCCCCCTCCTCGGCAAATTAACGCTCGATACCACTGTCACACCGGCGGTGAGAATTGCCGCGTTGGTGGGACTCCGAGGCCGCGTCGAAGCGGCTGGCGGTGGAAGCTCCTCGGATACAAAGGCCGCTGCGGTCGACCTGCTACCAACGCTTGAAAAGCTTCTCCAGCTTGATCAGGCTGAGCCGCAAGTGACCTCTCCTGTGGTTCACAGCTGGTTACAGCAGCGGTCGCTCGATCTGGCATTGAATATCATCCCGTTGGCTCTCGACGACCCAAAGTCGGTGGATGGCCTAAGAACAGCTGCGATCAGTCTGCTGAAAGATGCAGACAAAGCGATCAACCTTCGGATTCGGGCAGCAGTCCTTCTTAGTCGCACCTTCAAATCGGATCAGGCTGCTCTGGCTGTCGAAATTTCAGAACTAATCAATACCGTTGCAGTGGCTGCCGTCGCAGACGATCGGCAGGCACTGCAACTCATCAAACTTGAGCAGTCGCTCAGCGGAATGGACCTTCAAGGCGGTGGAATGGCCATGATGGCTGGCCCGATGATGGACAGCTCAATGATGGATGGCTCGATGATGGACAGCTCGTTGCTAGGCCCCGATGGAACACCTTTGCAAAAAAAACCTAGTCTGCTTTCTCAATCGCGTTGCCTGCAGACTAGTTGGCGGCTTGCCAGCCTTGGCGATGCGCTTGCCTCGATCGCAACGACGCTCGGAGAACAGGGAAAGCCCTTCCAGGACCAAGCCGCGAAACTGCAGGGCCTCGGGATCGAAATTTACAAGTCCCCGAGCGACGAGACTGTACTGGCTGCGGCCGACGCTATTGACCCACTTCCCGAGCCAACAAAGGCTGAGGGAGAGGATGACAAACCAAATAAGCCGGCTGGCAGCATGCCTCAACCAGGCACCGTACCAAACACACCGTTCTCGCCTTTCCAACTCCGCTGACCGGCCTTACGCGCTGGCGTGAAACGGCATTGGACCACGGCTTCTCATAACTGGCCGACCAACTATTTTTTGATCAGTTCGCGGACCGTCATGCCCGACGGAATCATCGGCAACACATGCTCCTGATACGGCACCTGCACATCAAGCAGGGCCGGACCCGGCGTCTCAATCAACCGCTTGATCGCGGGAATCAAGTCGGTCTTTTCCACGATTGTCTCGGCCTGCCAGCCGAATCCTCTGGCAATTGCGACAAAGTCTGGATAACGGCATTCCGGAGAAATGCCATCGCCCCGACCGCAGGCCTCGGGATTCTCAACGGGCCCCAGGTAGGTGTGGGCCCGGTTGCCCTTGAAGAAGCGGTCTTCCCACTGGACGACCATGCCGAGGTGCTGATTATTCAGCAGCAGCACCTTGACCGGGATGTTTTCGCAGGTGCAGGTAGCAAACTCCTGAATATTCATCAGGATGCTGCCGTCCCCATCGATGTCGATAACCAGATCGTTTGGACAGCCAACCTGAGCCCCCATCGCCGCCGGCAGTCCAAAGCCCATCGTGCCGAGTCCGCTGGATGAAAGCCAGGTGCGGGGCCGGCGGAAAGTGAAGAACTGGGCTGCCCACATCTGGTGCTGGCCCACCCCCACTGTTACCACAGTGTCTCGGTCGGCCGTCAACTTTGACAGTTCGGCAATCGCCTCCTGAGCAAGAATTCCCGGATAGCTGGTGTCGTAGGCGAAGGGGTCTTCCTGTTTCCATTCCGCGATCCTGGCATGCCATTCGTCAAGGCCTGCTTCGGGCGGCTCGACGACCTCGTTAAGCTGCCCCAACGCCTCGTTCACGTCAGCCACAATCGGTACATGAACCTGCTTATTCTTGTTGATCTCAGAGGGATCAATGTCGATGTGGACGATAAAGCCGTGGCGGGCAAATTCCGAAACCTTGCCGGTCACCCGGTCGTCAAATCGCACACCTACGGCAATCAACAAGTCGGCCTCATCGATGGCGTAGTTGGCGTATACGCTACCGTGCATCCCAAGCATGTCGAGCGACAACGGGTCGTCCCCCGGAAATGCCCCCAGCCCCATCAGAGTCATCGTCACCGGAATGCCAGTCTTACGGGCGAGCGTCCGTAGGTTCTCTGATGCGTTGCCGGTGATTACTCCCCCACCGGCATAAATCACTGGCCGCTTCGATCGGCGAATCGCGTTGGCAACCTGGGCAATTTGTTCTGGGTGGGCCCGTTGCACCTCGGGATGGTAGCCAGGCAGATTCATCGGCACGTCATAGTCGGGCACGATGTGAGCCTGTTGCACATCCTTTGGCAGATCAATCAACACCGGGCCTGGTCGGCCGGTTGTGGCAATGTGAAATGCCTCCTTGATGATCCGCGGAATGTCTTCGGCGCGGGTCACGAGGAAGTGATGTTTGGTGATCCCCCGGCAGACTTCGACAATCGGGGTTTCTTGAAAGGCATCGGTGCCAATCACCGCGGTGGGGACCTGTCCGGTCAGAGCAATCAGCGGAATACTGTCGAGTTTGGCATCAGCAATGGCAGTGACCAGATTGAGGGCCCCTGGGCCACTCGTGGCCATGCAGACACCGGGCCTACCAGTCGTGCGGGCGTAGCCCTGAGCCGCAAAGGCTCCTCCCTGTTCATGCCGCGGCAAGATGGTTCGAATTCGGTCGCCGTAGCGGGTAAGCGACTGATGGAGCGGCATACTGCAGCCGCCCGGATAGGCGAAGAGAACCTCGACGTCATGCCGAACGAGCGACTCAACAACCGCGTCTGCTCCGGTGACCAACGTCTTGGTGCGTGCCTGCTCTTCTGCGGTTGCCATTATCGTCTTCCTCCTGGAATCTACCACCGACGGGCTACCCGTCCGGAACAACCTTCAACAATACACGAAAAGATGCCGCCGGTCAGCCTGCCGGCAACTCCGTGAGCAAACCGTTCCGACCGACATCCCCTACAATACGACCGTGAAAGCCGCCGATCCCGCACTTGCCGCAGAAGAACCGCCGCTGGTGGAACAGCTTCGGCGGCTGGCCACAGGGCTTATCGGTCATAGCGGCTTTGCGGGGGTGGTGGACAGCCTTCGGGCCGGTCATGGGGCGACAATTGGAGGCACCTGGGGAGCCGCCTGCAGCCTCGCGGTGGCTGGGCTTGCTGCGGCACGTCCCCAGGGAGGGCAGGGACCATTCATCGTCGTAATGCCCCACGCGACCGAAGCCGAACTGCTGGCCGATGACCTCGGGCTGTTCTCACCCTTGTCAGTCGAACTACTGCCGCCCATCGATTCGTTTGTCGACCCAGCCCTCGATGGGCTCGATCTAGAGAAAAGCCGGCCAGCGTCCTTTGCCACTCTGGCAACACCCGAAAACGCGACGGGTTTTCATGGTTGCCGATCGCCGCATCCTGCGGCGGCAGACGCCGACCCCGCCGAGGCGGCCAGGCTTGCTGTTGTCAAAAGGCTGACTGGCCCAGCCGACTTGGCTCCGCAGATCATTGTGACATCAATACAGGCCGTCCTTGCGCCAGTGCCTGATCCGCGGCAGATTCTGGCCAGCACTCGGAAGCTGGCCGTTGGAGACCGACTTGACCCTCAGGAGTTAGCCGACTGGCTCACCAGCCGCGGCTGGCAGCAGGTCGATGCGTTGGCCGATCCTGGCTGCTTTGCCCGACGGGGTGGGATCATCGACCTGTTCGCAACAGACTGGGAGCGACCAATCCGGCTGGAGCTTGATGATGACGAAATTGAGTCGCTCCGCACCTTCGACACCGTCAGCCAGCGCAGCATTGCCCCGATCGAAACCATCGACCTCACTGCCCTGAGCGTCAGCGGCGGGCGACGATCCTGGCTGACCGACATCCTGCCGAGGGACAGCTGGTGGGGGCTGGTGGAGCCAACCGAACTTGTCGAGGAAGCCAAACGCCTGCTCAGTCGGCTTCCAGAGGGAGCCACACTCACCTCAGAAGAACTCCTCGCCCGCATCTACCGATATCCCTCGGTCACCCTCTCGGCAATCGCTCCCGCAAGTCTTGAGGCGACCGCTCAGCTTGCAGTGGAGAGCGTGGAACGATTCACCGGTCAACTTGATCGGGTTTGCCAGGAGCTCGACAGCGTCGGTAGGGACCAGGACGTCTGGGTGATCGCCCCGACTGAAGCCGAACAGCGACGGCTTGCTGAGCTGCTTGGTGGCTCAGCACCCGCTCGGACTGGCCGGCTGCACTTTGCCCAGGGGCGGCTGTCAGCAGGTTTTCGACTGCTGCCAGAAAAGCTTGTGCTGATCTCGGCATCCGAACTTTTTCGACGTCATGAAACGGCAACCAACCGGCTGCCAAAGCACCGGCTTAGCCGGGCCATCGATACCTTTCTCGACCTGCACGAGGGCGACCTGGTGGTCCATGTGGCTCATGGCATCGCCCGCTACCGTGGCTTGAAGCTACTCCAGAAGCAGGGACGCACCGAGGAGTTCCTCGAACTTGAGTTTGCCGAGTCGACCCGCATCTATGTACCGGCATCAGCCATCGAGCTGGTTCAGAAGTATGTCGGCGGCGGCAAGACCGCACCGAAGCTTGCCAAGATCGGTGGCACGCTCTGGTCAAAGCAGAAGCGGGCGGTCGAGAAAGCGGTGGCTGACATGGCCGCCGACATGCTGCAGATTCAGGCAGTCAGAGCAGACCGTCCTGGGCGGGCCTATCCGCCGGACACTCCCTGGCAGATCGCCTTCGAGCAGTCATTCCAGTTTGACCCGACACCTGACCAGGCGACGGCCATCGAGGCAATCCGAGCCGATCTGGAGGAGCCCAAGCCGATGGATCGGCTGCTCTGCGGCGACGTCGGCTTCGGCAAGACAGAACTGGCAATGCGGGCCGCATTCAAGGCGGCCGAGGCGGGCAGCCAGGTGGCCGTTCTCGTGCCAACCACGATTCTCGCAGAGCAGCACCGCCGCACCTTTTGTGAACGGTTTGCTGAATACCCCTTCACTATCCGAGGACTGTCGCGGCTGACACCAACGCGGGAAGTCCGAGAGACGCTTGAGGGCCTGGCCCGGGGGGCAGTTGACATCGTGATCGGCACCCACAGGCTGGCCCAAGCAGATATCCACTTTGCCAACCTCGGCCTGCTGGTGGTTGATGAAGAGCAACGGTTCGGAGTGGATGTGAAAGAGCGACTCAAGGCGTTGCGGGCCAGCGTCGACGTGTTGACGATGACCGCAACGCCAATCCCCCGCACGCTACATATGGCGATGCTCGGCATTCGTGACATTTCAAACCTGACCACACCTCCGGCTAACCGGCTGGCAGTCGAGACGCGGGTGGGCCGGTTCGACGAAACCCTGATTCGTCATGCCATCGACCGGGAACTGGCCCGAGATGGCCAGGTTTTTTTCGTACACAACCGCATCCACGATATCGACAAGGTGGCCGATCGGATCAGGGCGATTGTGCCCGACATCACGATCGGGATTGCCCACGGCAGGCTCTCAGAGACCGAGCTTGAAACGGTGATGCTCGACTTCGTTGCCGGCCGCACTCGGCTGCTGCTGGCTACAACCATCATCGAAAGTGGCCTCGATATCCCCCGGGCCAACACCATCTTCATCGACGAGGCCGACCAGTATGGCCTGGCCGATCTCCATCAGTTGCGGGGCCGGGTCGGCCGGTCACACCACCGTGCCTATTGCTACCTACTGGTAAAGGAAAGCGGACGACTAACCGAAACGGCTGCCCGCCGGCTGCGGGCAATCCAGGAGTTTTCTAGCACCGGCGCTGGCTTCTCCCTGGCGATGCGTGACCTCGAGATTCGTGGTGCTGGCAATCTGCTGGGCACCCAGCAAAGCGGCCACATTGCAACGGTTGGCTATGAGCTCTATTGCCGGCTGCTTGAGAACGCCGTCCGAGGTCTCAAAGACCTGCCTCCTTCAGAGCCACCTGCCGTAGCGATCGACCTGCCCGGTGATGCCTGGCTGCCCCGCGACTACATCACCGACCTGCGAACAAAAATCGATATCTACAGAAGAATTTCGCGAGCCGGCAGCCAGCCGCAGGTTGAGCAGCTGGCAACCGAGTTGGCCGATCGGTTCGGCGTCCTTCCAGACGCCGCAGTACGGCTGCTCGAACTGACCCGTTTACGAATCGCCGCGGCAGAACTCGGCATCGACTCAATCTCCAAACAGCCGGGCATGCTGGTACTCGGCCACCACGACATTCGCCGCATTGAACGCTGGCGGAAAACCTGTCAGCTGGCTGGTAGGGAGTTGCGGATTGTTGGAAACAAAACAGCCGTGCTGCCTTTGAGTGAACGGGAAGCGGCCGACCCCGACAGGCTGCTCATACTGCTTGGTAGCCTGATGCCCGGTGGCGGGCCGGCTCGACCGGCCCGCAAGTCGAAGCGGCGGTAATGGCTGCTGGCCAGATCTCCGATCTGACGAAACGCCCCCATCAAAAATGCTTACTTTGGGTCAAATGGGGATTTCCGCTCAACCGGTCGTCGCATTGCTCTTTTACGGCCAGCCGATGATCTGTAGCTTCCGCGGCGATTCCGCCGGCCCAAACCGCCGTGCGAAGCATTTCGCCATGTCCCTTCAGCGGAAACCCAGCCGTGCAGACGCCGCCCTTTTCCCGACCACGGTTTTTCTGGCCGATTTTCTGCCAAGGGCTGGCCGCATTCGTTCTCGGCAACGCCCCCTCTCAGGCAGCCGCCACCGATGAACCGGCAGCGGCTGCCCCAGCCGTCTTCACTCCGGTCATTCCAACCATCCCAGAATCGGTATCGCGGCCAAAGGGCTGGCCGACCGGTATTCCGGCCTCTGTCAGTCAGCATGTTCTCTCCAGCATCCGCGATAACCCCGGGGGACCGCTGGAACCGGTTGACCCTGAAGGGCGGCCACTGACCACCGAGCAGGCTAAAGAAGCAGGCGGTGGGGCTGTCGCCACAGCCGCCGTCGATCGCGGGAACTCGTCGGGCATCATTCAGGCTGATTACGAAGAGGCGACTCAAGCCACCCCCTCAGAAGCTGGCTCATCGGATGACATTCCGGGCATGCAATCGGTCGAGATGGCAATGGTGGTGGCCCGCGTTGGCCCCGAGGTGGTGCTGGCCGGTGACCTGATGACCCCGGCAGCCACCGAATGGCTGGCAAAGGTGTCGCCCAATCTAAAGCCAGAGCAGATTCGGCAACTCAAACTTCAGATTTATCAGCAGGTTCTTTCTCCTCATATCGAGTCGCTGCTGGTCTATGTCGACGCCTGCCGGACTATCCCGGCAGAACGGCTACCTGAGATCAAGGCGAAGGTCGACGAGGCCTTTGATCAAGATCAACTCCCTCAACTCGTGAAGGCGGCAGGAGCGGCATCGCTACAGGAATACGAACACCAGATCCGTAACCAGGGGCAGTCGCTCGACCGGATGCGAAAGATGTTTTTTGAGCGGGCACTGGCCCAGGAGTGGCTTCAACAGAACGCCCGCTCCACCGGCGAGATTCCCCATGCCGAAATGATTGCCTGGTATCAGAATCATCTCAGTGACTACGAGTTTGAGGCCCGGGCTCGCTTCGAGCAACTGACAGTCAAGATCACGCCTGAACAGCCGCGGGACATCGCCTGGAACCGGCTGGCAGCCATGGGCAACGAGGTGCTGCAAGGCCAGCCGCTGGCAGAGGTAGCCAAGGCCAAATCAGATGGAGCGACGGCCAGAACCGGTGGCCAATACGACTGGACAACTCGGGGGAGCCTCGTGTCGAAGGTTATCGATGAGGCGATCTTCAGCCTGCCGGTCGGTGAGCTTAGCGCCATCCTCGATGATGGCGACGCTTTGCACATTATCAAGGTGCTGGAGCGAAACGAGGCCGGACGGACGCCATTTGTCGAGGCCCAGGTGGCGATCCGTGAGGAACTTCAGCGGCAACGGCGAAGCAAAGCCCAGGAAGAGTATCTTTCGAGGCTCCGCGACCGGACACCGGTCTGGACGATGTTCGATGAACACGCGGGGGCTGCTGGCATTGCCGGCCGCAGCCCAACCAGTCGCACCCGCTGACGACGGGCTCACCAGCGGGCAGTAGCCAGGTCGATTGCTGACGGGCCAAAGCAGGGCTACACTCTGCCGAGGTGGATGCGGATCGTCACGCGGCGGATCCGTCGCCGACCAACACCCAGGAGCCTGCCGCATGAGTGCCCCAACCGCGAAGTCTGATCTGCCGAAAACACCCTGGCCGGGCACCTACGCTGATCCACCGGCCAGCTTGCAGTTGAACGGTGAATCGATTGATTTGCCTGTGATTGTCGGCAGCGAGGGTGAGCGGGCGGTCGACATCTCCCGGCTACGGGCCAGCACCGGCCTTATCACGCTCGATGAGGGATATGTCAATACCGGCTCGACCACTAGTGGCATCACTTTTCTCAACGGTGAGCAGGGCATTCTTCGCTACCGGGGATACCCGATTGAGGAACTGGCCGAACGATGCGACTTCATTGAGGTGGCCTACCTGCTGATCTACGGAGAGTTGCCCACGACCGACGAATTGAACGGCTTTCGTCATTCCCTGTCGCAACACTCCATGATCCACGAGGACATGCGGAGCTTCTACAACGGCTTTCCGCGAGATGCCCATCCGATGGCCATCGTCGGAAGTGTGGTGGGGGCCCTCTCGACCTTCTACCAAGATTCCCTCGATGTCCGTGATCCCGATCAGGTGACGGTGAGCGTCCACCGGTTGCTGGCGAAGCTGCCAACGATTGCGGCTTACAGCTACAAGAAGTCGATCGGCCAGCCGCTGATCTATCCGCGAAATGACCTGTCTTACTGTGAGAACTTCCTCCAGATGATGTTTGCGGTGCCCTGCGAGGAATATCACATCGACCCTGACTTCGCCGATGCCCTCGACATGCTGCTGATCGTCCATGCAGACCACGAGCAGAACTGCTCGACATCGACGGTGCGGATGGTCGGGTCCAGCGACGCCAACCTCTTCGCCAGCATCTCGGCTGGGGTCTCGGCACTCTGGGGACCACTCCATGGCGGTGCCAATCAGGCCTGTGTCGAGATGCTCGAACAGATCGTGGCTGATGGCGGCAACGTGAAGAAGTATGTCGACCTGGCAAAGGACAAAAACTCAAGCTTCAGGCTGATGGGCTTTGGCCATCGCGTCTACAAAAACTATGACCCCCGGGCCAAGCTGATCAAGGCAACCTGTGACAAACTGCTCGCTAAAATCGAGCGGAAGGATCCACTGTTCGATATTGCTCAGCAGCTTGAGGAAGTGGCCCGAGCGGACGAATACTTCATCGAGCGAAAGCTTTACCCGAACGTTGACTTCTATTCGGGAGTCATCTATCGGGCGATGGGGATCCCCGAGCAGATGTTCACCGTGCTCTTCGCCATGGGACGGCTGCCGGGCTGGATCGCCCATTGGATGGAGATGCATCGAAGCCCAACCAAGAAAATCTGCCGGCCGCGGCAGGTCTACTCGGGCGAGACCCTGCGGGAGTTTGTCCCGATCGATCAGCGGTAGCGGCGTTTGTCGCGAAAGAAGTCTGATAGCAGTCCGCCACATTCCGCCTCGAGCACATGGCCGACATGCTCAACCCGATGGTTGAGCCGGCCATCTTCGAAGAGCCGGTAGAGCGACTCCACCGCCCCTGCCTTTGGGTCGGCAGCTCCCCAGACGACGCAAGGAACCCGCGCCTGCAGAATGGCGCCAGCGCACATCGGACAAGGCTCGAGCGTAACGTAAAGCACACAGTTTTCCAGCCGCCAGGAACCGAGACTGGCCGCCGCTTGGGTCAACGCAATCATCTCGGCATGGGCGGTTGGATCAGCCAGTTGTTCCCGTTGATTGTGGCCACTGGCAATCACCCGGCCTCCTGAAACGATGACCGCCCCGACCGGCACTTCGTCCTCCGTGGCTGCCACGCGGGCCTCTTCAAGGGCAAGTTGCATCCAACCCTCGTGAGAAAGTTCTCCGCCAAGAGCCGTCTCTAGCAAGCCCCAATCATGCTCTTCATGAAAAGATCCCATTGCACCGTCCTCACCCACAGCCTGTCGATGAGCCTTCTACAGCCGGGAATCCCCCGCAGCAGTCTGACGTCTGAAAAGGCCCAGGCATTGTCTGAAAGAGAATATTTTTGCCGCCGCTGCATGGACGGCGGCGCATCAATATCGCTACCATACTGTGTGCGTTCGAAAAACGAATTGCCTTTTTTTTCGGAGAACCTGATCAGATGGAAGCTGTGCTGTTGTTGCTGCGTTGGGCCCACATTCTCGGCGCGGTGCTTACTGTGGGCGGGCTGTTCTTCGCCCGCTTTGCCTTCCTGCCCGCTGTAGCCGAGGTCGACGACGCAACCCGTGAAAAACTTCACGAAGCGGTCCGTCGACGGTGGCTACCGTGGGTCATTGGTGGCATCACGCTGTTATTGGTCAGCGGGCTCACGAACTTTCTGCTTTTCAATAATGCAGTCAAAAGCCAAGGCTGGGCGGATGGCCAGTGGATGCGGCAGACCAACTACCACGCTATTTTCGGTGTCAAATTTCTTCTCGCCCTTGGGATCTTTTATTTCGCCAGCGGACTCGTTGGACGTGGCTCGGGCACAGCATGGATCCGACGGGAGCGGGCCCGCTGGCTCACCGTGACCCTTGGGTTAGCCGTGGCGGTAGTGATACTCTCGGGCTGGCTCCGAAACCTTCACACTGGCCCGAACCTTGCGACTGGTGAAGCGGGAGTCCAACTGCAAGAAACCCCGATGAATGATTCCCCTGCTCCCGATCGGTACGAAAACTCTGACGCGGGCTCTGCTTTCCGCGATACTGGTGAATCAGAAGCGGCCGAGAAGCCGGCGGCCGACTAACAGACAACTGGTCAACCAGACAACCAGCCAACACCCCTCCTCAAAACAACATTCGGCCCGGCTGAGGGACCTGCACGACCAATACGATCGCGATGGACAAAAAAACAAAAAAACGGATCGAGGTCCTACAACAAAAAGTTGCAAAGCTGCAGCAACTGCTCGCTGCCGCCAAGAAGCAACCAGACGATCCAGCTGAGATTCCCCGGCTTGAGCTGGAACTAAAGGCTGCCCGTGAGGAGCTTTCCGCGCTCAAGAACTGAGCACTCCAGAACGCCGGTCGAGACAGCCGCCATTACCCATGGCTCTTTTTATTGCCCATGAATTTTCGCTCTCTTGTGGCCTCACTGTTTGGTGGTGGGAGCCAGCCCAAAATCAACGTATGGAAACGATTCGAACCGTTGGGTGAAGGCATTGCTGGAACGATGTCCCAGTTCTTCAAGGTTCGTGATCAAGAGTCAGGCGAGATCGTCGGTCTCAAACTTCCCAATGCGGCCAAGATCGCCCCGATTGAGGCCCGCTTCAAAGGTCTCAACAAGCCGAGTGAAGGTGCAATCAGCAGCCAGATCCGTGGCAGCAATGTTGTGGTCACCCGTGAGTTCGGCCGCACCAATGAAGGCGGCGAATATCTAGTCCAGGAATTCCTCGAAGGCACTCTGGTGCACTTTCGGCTCAAGCGTGGCGAACCGCTCACCCTTGCTGAGCGGATTGCGATCATTCGGCAGGCGGCTTCCGGCCTGGCTGCGGTCCATGAGTCCGGCTACGTTCATCGCGACGTCTGTCCGCGGAACCTCATGCTCGGCCCCGAAGGCCGGGTGACTCTCTTTGATTTTGGTTTAGCGGTACCCGACAATCCCACCTTCCTGCGGCCCGGTAACCGGACCGGCACGCCTAACTACATGGCCCCGGAAGTGATCCGCCGCCGCCAAAGCGACCGCCGGCTGGACATTTTTTCGTTCGGCGTGACGGCCTACGAAGTCGGCTGTGGACTCTTACCCTGGCCGGGCGGAAATGCCCGAGCAGCCCTGGCCCACGACACGCCCCCGCCCGACATCAGGGAGAGGGCCGACGTCCCCGAGGCTCTTGCCGGAGCCATCATGGACTGCCTGCGGGCGGATCCTGAAGAACGCCCCGAATCGCTGCAGGTTTTCTTGGGGAGGGTCTCCCGGCTGTAATAGGCCACCCTTGCAGCCCGCCCGAGGTCTTTTACACTAGACGGCTCAGTTCGGATGCTTTTCGGCGGCCGAACACATTTCAAAACACCCGCCGCCAACGTTTGAGGAATTACTGCCATGACGATGAACAAGAGTCTCCGGATTCGTAAAGGTGGTGGCGGCAGTCGTGGTGTTCTCAGCCGTGCCGAGCGAATTACCAAGCTCAAGGAACTTGAGCGTTGGGAAGATGGACAGAGTCCACTTGGCTTGCCAAAGGTCAGGGTCTACAAGATTTCGATGAAGAAGAAAAAGAAGACCAAGGCTGATGAGACGGCAGAAGATGGCAAAAAGGCAAAGAAGTAACGGCGTTCCACCGGTATTTACCTCAAGCGATCAACTGATCCTTTCCGCCAGGGCTGCTGCCTGCTGCCCTGAGCCAATCACCTGTGGGATTCCGACGCCGGTGTAGGCCGAGCCCGCGAGCCCGAAACTCGGAAGTGATTTCTCAGCTTCTTGGATCCGGGCCACCCGTTGGCAGTGACCAACATGGTATTGGGGCATCGCCTCGTGCCAGCGATCGATCTGCACGAGCGCGGGCTGCCCACGAATGCCGAGCATCTCGCGTAGGTCTTCCAACACAAGATTGATGACCTCCTCATCGGGAATCGCAGCAATCTGAGGATCGAGCGCCCCACCGATAAATCCACGTATCAGTACAGAACCAATCGGCGCACGACCGGGAAACTTGCTGCTGGAAAAGCTCGCCGCAAGTAGACGACGGCCGCTGACCCGCGGCACCACCACGCCGGCCGCATCCAGCGGATGACCGACCTGCTCACGGTCGAATCCCAGCGACACAATGGCGGCTCCAGACGTTGCGATTCCACCGAGGTCGGCAGCAAGCGCCGGTGCGACCGGGAGAAGCAGCTGGCTGGCAGCCCGTGGAGGCACCGCCAGGACAATGCCGGAGGCATTGATCGTGCTGCCGTCGGTCAGTTCCAGCAGCCAGCCAGAGGAGTTGGGCGCTACCGACGCCACACCCTTGAAGACCATTTCGACACCGCTGGCCGTGAGCCGCCGAACGAGCCCATCGATGAGTGTCTGCATGCCATTGCGAAACGAGACGAACTGGCCGTAACGTGCCCCCCGGGCTTCTGCCGCCCCACCCGCAGCCCGCAGTCGCAACCGCTCACCACGACTGAGACTTCCCGCCTCGCGTTCCATTGCCAGAAATTCTGGGCAGGCAGCGGCCATGCTCAGCCGGGCGGGATCGGCCGTCCAGATGCCGGAAACAAGAGGCTGAACCAGTTGGTCAAAGGCTGCCCGGCCGAGACGACGGACTGCGAACGACTCAAGGCTCTCATCTGGTTCACCGGCAGGTGACAGTTGTCGAGGCGGCACAAATCGTTCAGCGGCCACCCGCAGCCGGGCTGGCCAGGAGAGTAATGGAGATGCGAGCACACCGACGAGTTTCCCAGGAGCCAGCAGACGAAATCCGGCCGGCACCGGCACCAACCGTCCCGCTACGTCTCGCTGCGGCTTGGCCCAAATCAGCGCCCGCCGAACGGCTGGTATCACGCCCACAAGTTCGTCTTCCAGCCCGAGCCGGCGAACCAGATCCATTCCCTCCGGTCGGGCTGCCAGAAAGCTGTCGGCCGATCGCTCGATCAGCCAGCCATCCTGTCGTACGGTTTCAATCACCCCCCCCAGCCGGGAGCCTGCCTCAAGCAGCGTGACCCTTGATTTCCCGCATTGGGGCGATGCGGAGGCCAACCGCTCTGCAGCCGCCAGACCAGCCAGACCACCTCCTACGACCACGAGGTGCCGGGGAACTGAAGAATTCTGCACCATGACTCATACACAGGGGAGGGTGGGGAAATCGAATCTTAACCGCAGAATACCCGCTGTATTTTGGTCTAGACGTCATTTTTCTTGATACCTACCGTCCCCCCCACGTCGGGCTTCGCCGGGTGGCCAATGTCCGCGTTTCTTCGGAGGTATGAATCGTGATCGTGATGCACCGCCGCCACACCGCCTATCTGCTCCGGGCTACAGCCGTACTTATCGCCGTGAGCCTCGCTTTCCCAAGTCGAGCAGCAGAGCCCCGCCCAGCCATGCCGATGCAGGTTCCGGACTGGGTCAAATCGATTGGTGAGGCCAATGCCTCAAAGCTGGACGAGCCGGATCAATCCTCGGAAAGCCTCCCGACCGAAGCGATCGTCCCTGTGGCACGGCCGAATGTGGGCGGCAAAGTCACCGGGAACTCGAGGGCTGGCAGCCGGCTGAGCAGTCCAAATACCACAGCGGGGCAATCCCGTACTGAACAGACCAATCGACCTTCAGCGGACACTACAGAAGCCGGCGAGTCATTCACGGAGCGAGCTGCTCGGCTGTTTGATCCCAAGATCTATGCAGCCGCTTGGAACGACCTGCTGCCAAAACCAAAGGCAAAGCAGTCTTCAGTTCCGGCAGAGCCAACCACCGTTGAGCCGCCTCGCAATTCTGCCGCTCTCGGCCCAGAGACGAGCGTGCTGAATCGGACGGAAGCATCTGAGGGCGCGACCTGGCAGCGTCCTCTGGCAGCCGCACGCAGCCTGCTGCGACAGCCCAGCCCAACAGCCGAGGCCGCGGCCATTGAAACCAGCGTCGACCGTTCAGACGAACCTACGGCCCCCGCCCTCCAAGCTGCCGCCGCGCTGGACACTACTGACACCGCCCCGCTGACTGCGCCAGTGGCAGAGGCTCCCGACGAAACACCGACCCTCGCGATCGACCCGGCAAGTTTCCGTGGCGCTTATCCTGGCAAGACAACCCGGGCAGAAATCGATGCCGACTGGGGAGCCGGACAGGTTGTTCCCCGCGAGGATGGCACGGAGTGCTTTGCCTGGGAAATTGAACCCTTTGACCGGGTTGCCGTTACCTTCAAAGACGGAATTGCCACTGCTATCCAGATCAAGCTGGCCCAGCCAGTACCAGCCACTGATCTTGCTAAACAGCTTGAGATCGCCGACCTCCGCACTGTGGCGGTTCTTGACGATACCGGAACGGCCATAGGCCAGGTCTTTCCGGAGCGGGGCGTGATGTTCAGCCTGGAGGCAGGGACAACATCAGCAACGGCAGTGCTCCTAGAGCCACTCGATCCCGACTCATTTGTGCTGCGGGCCGAAGGCGAAATGAACACCAGTGCTGCCTATGCCGTTGCCGACCTGCAGTACGCCATCGAAATTGATCCAACCCATCTCCGGGCTCATCGGCTACTCCTGGCCCTGATGGTTGACGAGGGGCGTTGGCAGACAGCCTTGAAGCTTGCTGAAAAAGCCGAAAAACTTGGACCCGGCGATGCCTGGACGGGCCTCAAACGGGCGGAGATACTCCTGGCGCTTGGCCGGCCCGGGGACGCCGATACGGCAATCGATAGCCTCGTCGAACGCCCGAGTGTCTCCTCGCTGCTAGCCGCTCAGGCTGGGCGGTTGCGGGCTCGCGTCGAACTGGCGAAGGACGAGCCGGCCTTCGAACAAGCGGTCGACCTCTTTACCGAGGCTATTCGGAAGGCGACACCCCTCGCCGCCAGTCGTTCCGACAATGTCCGTTCAGTGGCCCGCCGGGTGCTGCTCGATGCTCATCTCGGAACTGCTCAAGCGATAGCCCGGGGAACTTGGCAGCAGAAAAATCGGGTGATTCCCAAATGGATCAGCCGGGCCAACGGAATCGTCGCCAATCTCGATGCCGATGATTCCGACCGAGATCGGCTTGAGCTGGAACTCGTTTGTGGGGCCCTGGCTGTGGCAGCCGGTTCGGCCAATGCCGTCGAAGCGGTGCCGTGGGTGAAGCGATTGCTGGAACTGCGGGAACGAATGAATGACTCGGTGACCGACCCCTGGCGGCGGCGGCAGATCGACTGGCAGGTCGGCTGCGGACTGGCAGACGCACTGGCAGCAGCTCGGAAACGAGGTGACTCCGAAGACATGCTCGACAACGCCACCCTCACGGTCGCCTACCTCGAGCGGGGTGCTGAGCACCGGGAACTGACGGCGACCGAACGGAAGGATATCGGCGACCTCATGTTCCAGATCGGCATCATGCACAGCCTCCGAAACAGTGATCATGCCACGGCTGTTACCTGGTTCGACAAGGCAATTCCGCTCTGGAACCGTAATGAAGAGGTGATCACTGATGATGAGATTGGCCGGGTAGGCGAGTCATTTGTGAGCATGGCCATTTCCTACTGGCAAGTGGAACGACGGGAAGATGCCATCGACCTGAGCCGAACCGGTGTTGACCTGATGGTCGAGGCGGTAGACCGCAAGCAGCTCGACGAGCGGGCTCTTTCGGTCGCTTATGGCAATCTTTCAACCATGTACGCCGAACAGGGTGACTCCGACAAGTCACAGGCCTACGCCGAAATGGCCACCCGCGTCGAGGCAACCGGGAGGCTACTACGGTAGCTTCTCACACCCGCTGGGCGAGAACGGCACGCCCTTGACCGGCAATCCGGCAAAAGAGGATCACAGCTGGCGGACCGTCTCCGACGGGCAGCTGCCGCCGAACGGCTTCGACATCGACCTTCAGCCGACGGCACTTGATCTCGTAATACCGCCGTGGCTGTTGCCGCAACGCCTGCCGCAGCAGCTTTATTGAGGCTGGCAGCACCTCGTCAATCGTGAACGATGCTGCCAGACTCGTCGACGGCGGCAGCGGCCCGGTGAGATAGTCTTCGTCCGCAGCGGTTCGAGCTAGCCCCTGCTCTTCTGCAAGGCGGTCAACGAGGCCTGCCCGGATAACAGCGGGGTCGGGCTCGGCAATCCAGCCACCAAGCCTGTCGGCCACGCGCCGCCCAGCCAACGCCGGATCTCCTGCCAGGCTTTCACCGGTTCCAACGTTGGTCGCCCGCCGGGGAGCTGCCCCAGCCAGTGCCCCAAACCAAAGCGTCGCCTCACGGCACTCCCCGCCGAGGCTCATCAGTTCAACCTCGCAGCCTTCGCAGGCTCCGACCTGCTGAGGCCAGTCACTGGCCGGTCCCAGCTTGATTCCACCACCGCGGGCGGTCGCCAGCAGTTGCCGCAACCAAGGCAATCCGGGTTGGTAGTCAGCCAGCCGTCGGGTGGGCCGATTGCGGCCAACCCGGCGGTCAGGGTCAGCGTGGACGAACCAGTCCGTCCAGTCACGCTGGGTCACATCGGCAGCCTCTCCGTAGAAGTGCTGCAACTGCCCAAGCACGGCGGTGTTCCACTCCGCCCGGCGCACCATCGCAGGCGATCGATCAACAGCCAACACCTCAACTCGCTGTGAGAGAGCGGCTGTATCGCTGCCAATGCCACAGCAAAGATCTGCAACTCGGCTGCAACCAGCGAAGCGGTCGGCCTTGTGACGAGCCACGGGCCAGGCCGTTGCCTGTTCAACACCGATGCGGGTAAGCCAGAGCTGGCCAGCCTCGGGAAGCCTGCTCGAGGCCCGTTGTCGGGCCTCGTGAAGGGCCACTGCCGCCCGAACCAGTGTGCCATCAAATTCGATCCGCAGCCGCTTTTGGCTACCTCGTTCAGCCTCCGAGCAGGCGGCCACCGCCTCGAGCAGCGCCGGTGTCTGACGCAGTTGCTCAAGGATCTCCAACTCGGCGGAATCCGCAGCGGATAGCGTCACCGGCCTGTCATTCCCGCAGGTGCAACCCACATTCGGTCTTGGCGGTGCCGCTCCAGCGACCGGCTCGCTCATCCTCACCCGCTGCGATCGCCCGCGTACAGGGCCAGCAGCCGATGCTCACGTAGCCCTTATCGTGGAGAGGATTGTAGGGAACCTCTTCACGGATGATCTTGTCCCAGACCATTGCCTTGGTCCAGTTGGCAAGGGGTGAGATTTTCGCCACGCCAAACTTCCCGTCCCAGCCAATAATTGGTGCCGCTGCCCGGTCGGGGCTCTGGTCCCGTCTGATACCGCTCATCCAGGCGTCGAAGCGGGAGAGGACCCGACGGATGACTGTAATTTTACGATCGCCACAGCAGCGGGTTGGATCGGTTCGGTAGAGCGGTCCTCCATGCTGCTGCTCATATGCCTCAACAGTTGCTTCAGGGTGTTCGTACACCACAGTCACACCGTACCGGTCTCTGATCCGATCCCGAAGTTCAAGCGTCTCTTGAAACTGGTAGCCGGTCTCAAGGTTGAAGACAAAGGTCTCTGGGGCAATTCCCGCCAACCAGTGCAGGATCAGACAGCCCTCCGGCCCGAAGGCGGTCGCCATGGTCAGCCGGTTGCCAAACCTTTCCACTGCCCAGCCGATGATGGCCTCGGGCTCGGCTGTTTCCAGACGTTGACTCGCCTCTGCCAATTCGGCCAGCAGTGCGGAATCGGGACCAGCGGGCGACGGAGGCTGGGCAGTTGACGAAGAGGCTGGCGGCGGCGAATCGGTCTGGGCCACGTGACTGTCTCATTTCAGCGGGGAAACCGCGGGTGGGCCAATCGGCATTGCTGCCCGAGGTCGATGATATCGTGCCATCCCCGCCGGAGGGCGTAAACCGCTGCATCATCTCGTAGGGGCATCGGCAGTGGACGGGGACGCCTGAGAACATGCAGCATGCCGCGCGGAATGCTCCACCCAGATTCCCCGGCTTAGCCCCCTGCCGGTGGGCATCAGGGCTGGTACAACAAGATTGCTGTGGTTGCTGAACTGGCCCACCCAAAAAAGCTGACGCGAGGGGAGACAAAAATGGCACGTACGGTTGCGCTGGCGGTTGATCTCGGGGCCTCCGGGGGCAGGGTAGTTTCCGGAGCTTTTGACGGCCGATTACTCGAATTGGCAGAACTCCATCGCTTTGAAAATGCCCCTGTTAAAATGGGGGGAAACCTGGTCTGGGATCTTGTGCGGCTCTGGAATGAGATCCTCGGTGGACTACGGCTTGCTGAGGGCAGGCACGGAGGAGCTGTCTGCAGCATCGGCGTCGACACGTGGGGAGTCGATTACAGCTTTCTCACAGCCGACAACGCCCTTCTCGCCAATCCAGTCTGCTACCGGGATGCACGCACGCACGGGCTGCTAGAGACTGCCACCGCCACCGTTTCTCGGGCCGATATCTTTGCGGCCACGGGCCTGCAGTTCATGGAGATCAATACGCTCTACCAGCTGCTGGCCCTGAAGCGAGATCATCCGCGGCTGCTCGAGGCAGCCGATCGCTTCCTGATGATCCCAGATCTGATGCACTGGCTGCTTTCGGGGGAACGCTCGAATGAGCGGACCAATGCCACAACAACCCAGTGCTTCGATCCCCAGCAGAACTGCTGGGCCGACGGGCTGCTGGAGCGGTTTGGCCTGCCTCCTAGGCTCTTCGCCCCTGTTGCCGAACCGGGGCAGGATCTGGGCGGCCTGAGAGCCGATGTCGCCACGGAAACAGGTCTCCGAGATGTTCGGGTGGTGCTACCTGGCACCCACGATACCGCTAGTGCCGTGGCTGCCGTGCCGGCTCTTGAGCCACCGGCGGCCCGTCCTGACTGGTGTTATGTCAGCCTCGGCACATGGGCACTCGTCGGAGCTGAACTAGACCGTCCACTGGTGACGCCGGAATGCCTCGCCCGCAACTTTACCAACGAAGGCGGCGTGGGAGGGACAACCAGGCTGCTCAAGAATGTCTGTGGGCTTTGGCTGGTCCAGCAGTGTCGAGCCAGCTGGTTGCGGGCAGGTCAGGAGTGGACCTGGGATCAACTCACAGCACTCGCGGCAGAAGCCCCGTCGCTGGCAACACTGGTCGACCCGAACCACCCGGCCCTCGTTGCGCCTGCGGACATGCCTGCAGCGATCCGCGAGTTGGCCCGGTCGGCAGGCGAACCTGTTCCCGAATCGACCGGTGCCGTTGTTCGGACGGCCTTGGAGAGTGTCGCCGCCGCCATTCGGCGGACACTCGGTGAACTTGACGAACTGGTGGGCCGTCGGATCGGCCGCATCCATGTCGTCGGAGGTGGCGTCCAGAACCGCCTGCTCTGCCAGATGATCGCCGATGCAGCCGATCGGCCTGTGGTGGCCGGACCGATTGAAGCCACGGCTATCGGTAATCTGCTGGTGCAGCTGATGGCCCGTGAGGGCAAGGTCGATCTGCGAAGTGTGCGTGCCGTCGTCCGAGACAGCTTCGACCTTGTCACCTTCGAGCCCCAAGCAGCAGCTGCCTGGAACGAACGGCTAAGCAGGTGATTTCCCACCGGCATCCGCTTTTACAACAGCTCGCTGGCAAGATCGGCCAGTGGCGACCGCTCGCCCTTTTCAAGGGTGATATGGGCATAGATTGGCTGTCCGACCATTCGGTTGATGAGATAGCTCAGCCCATTGGAAAGGGCATCAAGGTACGGCTGGTCAATCTGCCGAATATCACCAGTGAAAATAATCTTGGTGCCTTCGCCGGCCCGTGTAATGATTGTTTTGATTTCGTGGGGGGTGAGGTTCTGGGCCTCATCAACAATGAAGTAGATCCGCTGTAGGCTTCGGCCCCGAATATAGGCCAGCGGGGTGACGAGCAGTTTTTCTGATTCCCGCATCTCCAGAATCCGCTGGGCGGCGGGAGAGTTTTCATGGAACTGATGGCGGATGACCGTCAGGTTGTCGTATAAGGGTTGCATGTACGGGTCGAGCTTGTCGGATATGTCTCCCGGCAGAAAACCGAGGTCACGATTCGACAGTGGGACAACTGGCCGCGCGAGCAGAATCTGGCGGTACTGCTGACGGCATTCGAGGGCAGCCGCTAACGCCAGCAGCGTTTTTCCAGTTCCGGCCGTTCCAGCAAGTGTAACGAGTTTGATGTCATCGTTGAGGAGGGCATGAAGAGCAAATGACTGCTCCGCATTTCGCGGGGTTATGCCGTAACAGGTGTTCTTTTCCACCCGCACGAAGGCATCATCACCAGACCGGTAGGTCGCCAACACCGACTTACTGCCATCTCGGAGAATGAAGTTTTCGTTGGCGATCGGCGAATCGACGAACGGCAAATCAGCCGCTGGCACTCCGTCGCCGTCACTATAAAGTCGGTTGATCGCCTCAGCTGGTGTTGCCTCAACCACCCGTTTCCCCATGTAAAGCTTGTCAAAGCTCTCGATCTTATCACTGGTGTAGTCCTGTGCCGGTACCCCAAGCGCTTTTGCCTTCATTCTGAGGTTGGTGTCTTTCGAGACCAGAATGACCGGCCTGTTCGGACGCTCCCGCTGCAGCCAGACGGCAGTATTGAGAATTCGGTGGTCCGGGGTGTTCTCAAGAAACGCTTCGGCGACGCAAGCCTGCCGCTCTGCCCCAATAATCACCCGTATACCCCCACGGCCAGCCCCCAGCGGTGCCCCGTCGACGGAAAGCACATCCCCAGTCAGGGCATCCAACTGACGAAGAAACTGGCGGGCCTGAAAATGAATATCTTCATTGCCCCGCTTGAACTTATCGAGTTCCTCGAGCACCGTGATTGGAATAGCGACATCGTGCTCCTCGAAGTTTCGAATGCAATTGGAGTCGTGCAGGATCACATTCGTGTCGAGCACGAAAAGCTTGGGGGCATCGGCTGTCATGAATCGCCTCTGTATGAAGCAAAAAAACGGAAGATATTTTTCCGAGTTCAGAGGAAATCTGGGGCATAGTTCTTTAGCTCCCAGTCGGACGAAGTCTAACGACAGCCGTTCCCGCCCGGGAATGGCAACCCATGGCTGCCACCGCCTCCCAACAAGATTCACATAAAAAAACCGTGGCGGCGCTGGAGGCGCCGCCACGGTCTTGCAAAAATCTGTCTAAGGGGGCCCGATCAGCCCTCGAACCGCTTGAGTGCCTCAAGCACCTTAATGGCCTGCTCAGCCGAACCGAACTTTTCGGCAACTTTCTTGGCTGCCAGCAGGTCATCAACTGAAATTGTGGTGGCCGCCTTCCCTCGTGCGACCGGCTTCTTAGCGGCGGCGGGACGAGTGGCAGCAGCCTTTCCGCCCTTTCGGCGTTTCCGGGGCCGGAAACCCATTCGCTTCAGCACCATCGAAACCTGCGGTGAGGAAACCTCGATCCCCTGCTTACCAAGTGCTGTGATAATTGTCACCGGACGGGGCTTCTCGCCCTTCGCCTTCATGCTGTTGGCGATTTTTCGGATTTCTTCAGACTTATTCACATCTTTCGCTTTCGCATCTGCCATAAGACAATCTACTCTCTTCTTCTGAGGCCAGAGGCCATTGGTCGTTGGATAAAAGCCAGATCTTCCGAACTATAACATCAAGCGGCAAGCAAGCAAGTATGTATGTAATAGAAATGAGTGAATGATCGGGGCAACCGTAAACCCTGCCCCTCACGTAGGGGTGGCGAGTGCATACGGGGTGGCGAGTGCATACGGAGCCACAAGTGCATACGGGGTGGTAAGCCCATTCGGGTCCGCCAGCCAATGCAACACCGCAGGAGAAGATCGGGGTAGACTACGCTGACCGTCGCGAATACCGCGAGCAAGAAAGTACCCCGTCTAGGACTCGAACCTAGAACCCTCTGATTAAGAGTCAGATGCTCTAACCAATTGAGCTAACGGGGCATCCGGAAAAAAATCTACCTGCCACTGGCTGCTGAGGCAAGGGGGTGGAACCGACCAGCACACACAGCAAGCAGTCCCGTTCGGCTGCTCGCAGCCAGCACGTTGAGGGAATCCGGCCGACTCGTTACATTTCGAGCCGATTGGAAATACTTGCCCCCGCGGAGGATTTATGGGTCGCTACGAAGGTTTGAAAGGTCTTGTCCTTGGCGTTGCTAACGATCATTCGATCGCCTGGTCGATCGCGAAGGAACTACTCGACGGGGGGGCGGCGATCGGTTTCAGCCATCTGCCCGACAAGCCGGATGATCAGCGGCAACGCAACCGCCGCCGGGTGGCCTTGCTGACAGATCCGGAGCCCAATGCCAAATTTCTCGTCCCGATGGACGTTTCAAGCGACGAGCAAATCGCCGCCGTCATGGACAAAGCGAAGGCCGAGTTTGGGTCGCTCGATTTTCTTATCCATTCCATTGCCTACGCCCCAATGGAAGACCTCAAGGGCGAAACCACCAACTGCAGCCGCGAGGGCTTCCGGCTGGCGATGGAAACCAGCGCTTACAGCCTGCTGGCCGTCGGACGACTTGGCCGCGAGATCCTCGCCCCCAATGCCGCCATTCTCACGCTGACCTATTTTGGTGGCGAAAAAGTGGTGCCTGGATACAACATTATGGGGGTTTGTAAGGCGACTCTCGACGCCTGCGTGAAGTACATGGCCTATGACCTAGGGCCGCAAGGGGTCCGGGTCAACGCCATTAGTGCTGGTCCTCTGCGGACACTCGCTGGCCGCGGTGCGGGCGTCGAGGACATGCTTGGCCTCTACCAGCACATGTCTCCACTTGGAAGGAACATCACCCACGAGGAGGTCGGCAAAGCCGGCGCTTGGCTCGTTTCCCGTGATTCTCTCGGCATCACTGGCGAATTGCTGCATGTTGATGCCGGATACAACATCATGGGATCACCCGGCCGGCTGCTCGATCTCGTTCCCAAAGGGGAGTGACGGACAGTTTTGTCGGGCCCAGTCGCCATTGCCGTTGTTCTCGTCATCCACGAACACCGGGCACTCGTCGGCCGGCGGCCACTGACGGCAGTCAGTGCCGCCGGCTATGCAGAGTTTCCCGGTGGGAAAATCGAACCGGCTGAGACCGCTGAAGCCGCTGCTCGGCGAGAATGTTGGGAAGAGACCGGGCTGGAGATTGTGGTCGAAGGACTGATTGCCTCAGACCGCGTGACAGATACCAACAGCCGAATTGATTTCTTCAGCGGCAGGCTCGCCCGTCCAGCCTGTACTGTGCCGCGACCACCCTTCACCTGGCTCACCGCGGAAGAGCTTGCCGGCTGCCGGTTCCCGCCAGCCAACACCGCCGCCATCCAATGGCTCCTACGAAAAATCTCCTCGCCGCGTTGACCAGACTCATTCGCGATAGGACACGCCTGCTCCGTCCTGCCAGTCGCTTCCGCTCCTGGTTTCCTGTCGTGTGAACTGGCCGGTGAGCGACAAGGTATCAGGCCCCCAATGACTCAATCGCGTCCGGCAGCTGCTAGCCGAGCATGCCGGCCAGAAATGCACCGACACCAGTGACGACCAACAGAGCAGCCGTTGCCACCGCCACCCAGAGCCACTGCCGGGCTGCCCGCTCGACACGGTCCTCACCCGCCTCCAGGCTGTCAGCGGCACGTGCGACAAACCGTTCGCTGCACTGTGGGCAAACAAGGTCTTCTTCTGCCAAGCCCACTGGAACCCGGACCAGATGGTCGTTTGGGCAGGAGATCTGAAAGAAGCCTGACGTTGGCATCATGCTGCCTGATGACTCGCTGCCGGCCGCTTGGTGACGGTCCCGTGATCAACCTGCAGAATCGTATCGGCCAGCGCCAGGGTGCTGGGCCGGTGGGTGATCATGATCACCGTTCGGTTCTCGACGTACCGGGCAAGTGCCTCATGAATGAGTTCTTCACTGGCGACATCGATTTGGCTGGTCGCCTCGTCGAGCACCAAGATCTCGGCATCTCGAAGGAAAGCTCTGGCCAAGGCAATCCGCTGGCGTTGACCACCGGAAAGCCGGAAGCCGTTGGGCCCAACCTTTGTCTTGTAGCCCTCGGGGAAGTCGGCGATGAAATCATGGGCCCGGGCCTTGCGAGCCGCTGCCTCAATCTCTTCGTCGGTGGCGTCCCAGCGTCCGTAGCGAATATTGTAGAGAATCGTTTCGTTGAACAGTTCCGTCTGCTGAGTGACGATTGCGATCCGCCGACGGAGATCAACGAGAGCCAGATCGGTAAGCGGCACACCGTCGAGCAGCACCTTGCCCTCGCTCGGATCATAGAAGCGGCAGATGAGATTGATCAGGGTGCTCTTGCCGCCGCCATTGGGGCCGACAATGGCCACCCGCTCACCAAAATTGATCGACAGATCGACATCGCGTAGCACCGTATCGATTCCGTCGTAGGAGAACGAGACTTTATCGAAGCGAATCTCACGATGAGGCGAGGGCAGCCGTTGGGGATTGGGCTGCTCCCGCAACTTCGATGGCGTGTCGAGCAGTGGGTAAAGCGACTGAGCTCCAACGATCCCAACGTTGATCCCGGTGATGACACCAGATAGCTTTCGCACCGGGTCGGCCGCTCCAATCAGCATGCCGAAGAAGACCATGATGCCGGGTACGGTCATTGGCCGATCGGTCATGGTGATGCCGAAGATCTGTGTCTCCTGGTTGATCACCAGCCAGGCCCCGACT
Organism: uncultured Chitinophagaceae bacterium; assembly: GCA_964555385.1. GTDB lineage: Bacteria > Planctomycetota > Planctomycetia > Pirellulales > UBA1268 > UBA1268. The sequence goes on along the minus strand of CAZKSP010000002.1, from coordinate 14,109 downwards.
GCAATTGAGGTCGCCACCATGCCAATGCCGAGAATCTCAGTGATCGGATTGGCCAGTGCCCGAAAAAAAGTATGACGCATCCCTATCCGCATCATCTTGGTGGTGCTTTCGCGAAATCGATCCCGCTCGAAAGGCTCCATCGTGTAGGCCTGAACCGTTAGCACATTATTGAGGGCCTCAAGCATTACGTGATGAAAGCCAAGGGCCTGCGAAAGAATGTTCTTCGAGACATTTCGCATCTGACGATTGAGCCAAACCATCAGAAATCCGACCACTGGGGCCATTGTCAAGCAGGCCAGCGTGAGCTGCCAGGAGATAAAGAAGGCGCCAGTCAGACAGGCAATAATTTTTAGCGGCTCGGTGACCGCACCACCGTAAACCGTGGTAATGCCACCGGCAAGCATCTCGGCGGTGTGCGTCACCTGAGCCATGAAGCCGGCTGAGCCCTGTCGCATGAATTGAGTGCGATCGAGTTCAAGGGCCTTGTTGAAAATCCGAGTGCGGATGTCGCGCGAAATTCTCATTGCAACATAGGTGACCAGCATCGTGCTCGTCAGCAGAAAGCTGTGCTTGAGAAAAGTGCTGACCACAATCAGCACCACCACCAGCAACACCGTCTGAAAGGGATCTCGGGGCAGATAGCCATCGAGCCAGGGCTGCAGCCAGCGAGCTGACGACAAGATGGTGGCATCTCCCTTGTCAGCGAGACTCAGTGAGTCAACGCGACTGCGGGCAGCGACACGATCGGCGTCGGGTAGCCCGCCTCCAGCAAGCTGTTCCTCTAGTCGGCTGATCTCTTCGGCATGCTCTTCCAATCTGGCTTCGGCCTCTTTGATCCGACCGGTGTTCCAATCCTGCAACGACTCGCCGTTGAGCGTGACCTCAATGATCGGGAACAAAGCTGCGATGTTCGCCCCCCAAAGCCCAGCAACACCAGCGGAGCAGAGGAACGCCCCCACCAAGAGTGGCCAGCTTTTGGAGGCATCGCGAAGAGCGCGGAGAAAATAATTCATACTGATGTCTGAGGACTGCGAAAAAACTGCCAACGGTCAACGCTGGCGACGACTACATTTGGTTCAATCGGACATCGTCGGGCATGGTGTACCGAACCGAAACAGCCGTGACGTTTACGACACCCACGAAAGCTGGGGGGACTGCGCGGGCAGCTACCGCTGGGCGGCATTTACCTCGCACCAGGAGCGGAGGGTAGTCCCGAGGCAACCGACGGGACAAGGCAGAAACAGGCGGGTTTCAGCGGCTGTTGCGGGCCAAAGCTGCCTGGAGCGTGTTCTCCAGCAACATCGCCACCGTAAGAGGGCCAACGCCCCCTGGCACGGGCGAGAGGGCCCCGGCAACGTCTGCTACGGCATCATGGTCAACATCCCCGACCAGCCGGCTGCGGCCCTGCTCTTCGATCCGATTAATGCCGACATCGATCACCACCGCTCCCGGCTTAACCATGTCGGCCGTAATCAGCCGGGGCCGACCAACTGCGGCTACGAGAATGTCAGCCTGCCGCGTCCAGGTTGCCAGATCGCCGCTGCGGCTGTGGCAAAGGGTGACAGTGGCATCACCACCGGGACCTCGCCCAGCCAACAAGAGAGCCAGCGGCTTGCCAACGATATCGCTGCGGCCGACGATCACGGCGTGACGGCCCGCCGTCTCGATTTCGGCATCGATCAGCATCCGCTGAACGCCAGCCGCTGTGCAGGGAATGAACCGCGGTCGCCCCTGCGACAAGAGCCCAGCATTTTCTGGATGAAACCCGTCGACGTCCTGGGCTGGCGGCACCGCATCGAGCACGGCAACCGCGTTGACATGACCGGGAAGTGGCAACTGCACCAAGATGCCATCAGCCGGCCCCCGTTCATCACGGCCGATCGCTGCCACGAGATTGACCAGTTGAGCAGTGGTGACTGAAGCCGGAACGGCAATCACCTCGGCATCAATCCCAACCCGCCCGGCCGCCGCCGCCTTGCTCTTCACGTAGGAAGCGCTGGCAGCCACATCGCCGACTAGCACCACCACCAGTCGGGGCGGCCGTCCTGCCGATTGCATAAAGCTCGCTACGCGCCCAGCCAGGTCAACCTCAATCCTGCTGGCCAGCTCACGGCCATCCAGACGGCGAGCAGTCATCTAACGGCTCCCACGAGTAACCACAACCAAACACGTTCACTCGCCGGCCTTCCACTCATGCCTCTGCCTCCGTCCCGCTCCCTGGCAGAGGTTGCCCATCCGGACGCGATGCAGCTTGCTCCTGCATGTAGCTCATCCGCAGCTGGTGCAGAACCTCATCCAGCAGCCGCTGTTCGTCCTGCTCAAGGTTGCCAGCCGTCTTCTTTTCAAGCATCTCGAGGGTGTCAATAAAGTGCCTGGCTGTATCAAGATTTTTGAGCGACTGCTGAGTGATCGGGTTTGGCACGCGACCAAAGGCCATCAAGGCCTGCGTGAAGAGCGTCTGAACCAGAAATTCAAACGTGGCTGGTGGTGGCTTCAGCGGTGCTGTGCCAGCAGAAATGTCGGGCGTGTCAGTCATGTGGAATCTCCGCAGTGTTTGAGGGGTGACGGAAAGCAGGCCTATGGAGCCGCTGCCGACTTGCCAGCGACGTGGTGGGACACAGCCGCTTCGACGAGGCCGGCAAACAACGGGTGGGCGGCGGTCGGCTTGCTCTTGAACTCGGGATGAAACTGCACCGCCACGAACCAGGGGTGTCTGTGCTCGGGCAATTCGACAATCTCGACCAGGCTGTCATCTGGGCTGGTCCCGGCGATGACCAGGCCCGCTGCTTCAAGCTGCTGGCGGTAACCACCGTTAAACTCATAGCGGTGCCGGTGCCGCTCAGCCACTTCGCCACAACCGTAAGCTGCCGCAGACCGGCTGCCGGGGGCAAGAACCGCCGGCTGGCTCCCCAGCCGCATGGTGCCCCCCTTGTCGGTCACGCCCTCCTGCTCTTCCATCAGGCAGATGACCGGGTGCGGCGTGTCGCGAAAGAATTCCGTCGAGTGGGCATCAACCAAGCCGGCAGCATGCCTGGCAAAGTCAATCACGGCACACTGCATGCCCAAACAGATGCCCAGGAAAGGGAGTTTGCGTTCGCGGGCATAACGAATCGCCTGCACCTTGCCTTCCACCCCTCGCTCGCCGAATCCACCGGGCACGATCAGACCGTCGAAGCCGGCCAGCATCCGCTCAGCCCCCTCCTGCTCAATCGTTTCACTCTTGATCGCCTGCACACGCACCTGGGTATGGTTGGCAATGCCACCGTGATCGAGGGCCTCGTAGATGCTTTTATAGGCATCGCGATGTTCTGCATATTTGCCGACCAGCGCAATCGACACCTCATGCTCGGGATTCCGTAGCCGATGAAGAATATCGTGCCAGTCGTCGAGATCGGCTGCTGCTGCTGGAAGCCCGAACCGTTTCAGAATCAGGTCATCAATCCGGTTGGCCTGCAACGACAGCGGGACCTCATAAATTGAAAAGTCTTTGTCCCGTTCTTCGATGACCGAGTCGAGCGGCACATTGCAGAACAGGGCAATCTTCTCACGGTCACCAGTATCGAGGGCGCGTTCGGTCCGGCAGACGAGAATGTCGGGCTGTATGCCGATTTGCCGGAGGATGCCAACCGAGTGTTGAGTCGGCTTGGTCTTCAGTTCTCCCGCGGCCTTCAGGTAAGGCACAAGCGTCAGGTGGATGAAGATGCAATTCTCCCGGCCAACCTCAAGGGGAATCTGCCGGATGGCCTCGAGGAATGGCAGGCTTTCAATGTCGCCTACCGTGCCCCCGATTTCGGTCATGACAATATCGGTCTCGGCATCAGCCAGTTGGGTGACAACGTCCTTGATCTCATTGGTGATGTGGGGAATCACCTGAACGGTATTGCCAAGGAACTCTCCCCGCCGCTCCTTGTTGATGACCGACAGGTAGATCTGGCCAGTCGTGTAGTTACTCTGACGGGTGAGATGGGTCGTGGTAAACCGTTCGTAGTGGCCGAGGTCGAGATCGGTCTCGCTGCCATCGTCGAGCACATAGACCTCACCGTGCTGATAGGGGCTCATCGTGCCGGGATCGACATTGATGTAGGGGTCGAGTTTCTGCAGTTTCACCCGCAGCCCTCTCGCCTCGAGCAGCATGGCGATTGAGGCACTGGTAAGCCCCTTGCCAAGTGAACTGACGACCCCTCCGGTCACGAAAATGTGCTTGGTCACGTGGGGCGATTCCTCCGGCCGTGTGTTGAGTACGGTCGCAACCTCAGACTGGCCGCTTCCTTTGCCGATTGAACCAAGTCGGTCTGCACTCGGTCAAATGTCCCCCGGGCTTTGGCGGGCGAAACCTTGGGTGTAGAGTACCTTCATGGAAATTCCCGTCCCTGCTCCCGCTGCCACTGCCAACCTCAGGATTCGGAGTCTCGACCCTCTCGTGCCTCCAGCCCGGCTGGTCTCAACCCTGCCGCTTTCTCCGGCCGCCACCGAAACCGTTTTGGCTGGGCGGCAGGCTGTAGAACAGGTTCTCACCGGCGAGGATGAGCGGCTGCTGGCCGTTGTTGGGCCATGCTCGATCCATGACATCGACGCCGCTCGCGAATATGCCGGGCTACTGGCCAAGTTGACCAAGGAACTCGCCGACCGGATTCTGGTGGTTATGCGGGTTTATTTTGAAAAGCCACGTACGACCGTGGGCTGGAAGGGACTGATCAACGATCCACACCTGGATGACTCGTTTGACGTCGCGACCGGCCTGCGGCTGGCCCGTAGCCTGCTGATTGAAATCGCCGGAATGGGGCTGCCGGCTGCGACTGAATTTTTGGAGCCAATCACCCCGCAGTACATCGCCGACACCATTGTGCTCGGGGCGATCGGCGCCCGGACGACCGAATCTCCAACCCACCGGCAGATGGCCAGTGGCCTGTCGATGCCGGTCGGCTTCAAGAACTCGACCGACGGCTCTTTGCAGGCCGCCATCGATGCGATGCACGCCGCTCGCACGCCTCACTCGTTCCTGGGTATCGACAATGGCGGAGGCACCTGTGTGGTTTCAACCACGGGCAATCCCTGGGGCGTGTTGATGTTGCGTGGGGGCCGCGACGGCACCAACTACTCTGCCGCAATGCTTGCAGACGCTCGCGTTAAACTGGAGCAGTCTGGTTTGCCGCCACGAATGATCATCGATTGCAGCCACGCAAACTCCGGCAAGGATCACCGGCGGCAGTCGATTGTCTGGCGGGATGTGATCGAGCAGCGGGCCGCAGGCGACCGGTCAATTGTCGGGCTGATGCTCGAGAGCAATCTGTGCGAGGGGAAGCAGGCGGTCAGCAGCGATCGCTCGGCATTGGCCCATGGGGTCTCGGTCACCGACGCCTGTATCGGATGGGAGGAGACCGAGGCCCTGCTTCGGGAGGCGCACAGCAAGTTGAAGTGAGGCGTTGGCCTGCTGCGGCCTTCCCCTCAGCACGGCCAATCCCGCTATCCCTGTTTCTCCACCGGGACAACCAACACGCTGGCGGCTGCATGCGCCAGCACTGCCTCGGACGTACTGCCGAGAAGCCAGCGGGTGAAGGCATCAGTCGGAGTGCGGCCGATCACGATCAAATCAGCGTGGTCGGTCTTCGCCTGTTCAAGGATCCGTTCTCCGGGGTTACCCTCGACGACGATCGGGGGTTGCCCCTGGAAACCCGATGGCAGACCAGCCTGGAATTGCTGCAACTGGCCCGCTAGCGCCTCGACTTCACTGTCATGCTCCTGCCGCCAAGCCTCAGCAATGGCTGCCGTGTCCGGATCCCGAGCCCGCTTTTCCAGCCATCCCGGCAGTGGACCGGCCAGCATCGACTCGCTGACTCCGATGACGCCACCCCGGGTTTCAGCCGGCCAGTGCAGGCTGTTGAGGGTGGCCGACACCACGCCGGCAGAAGCGGGATGGTGACAGGCAAGCACCTGCGGCCCCCGATCCTCCGGTGGACTACCCCGAACAATAAGCACCGGCAGATGAGCCCCGTGCAACACGGCCCGAGAAACGCTTCCAAGCAAAAATCGCTCGATCGATCCATGCCCACGGGCACCAACGGCGACCAGATCAGCCTGCCAGCCCGAGGCCGATTCCAGAATACCGACAGCGGCCGACGCCGATGACGTGATCATCTCCGGCGGCTTTGCAAATTCTGTCGGCAGCAGCACCCGTGACTCAGCGAACAGGGCAGCGGCAGCACCCCGCACGACCGTGGCCGACTGCCCGGGGAGCCGACGCTCAAGCTCAGTTGGTGAAAAGTAAATCGCCACCTCATCCCGGTTGGGGTCGATCAGCCGCGCCACCATTCGCACCGCATCAAGCGACAGGGGCGATCCGTCGACGCCAATCAAAACTTTCATGACAACTCCAGCTTGAGAAACATTTTTGAGTCGGTGGTCACAGCCTCGATTCCTGGCTCAGGAAAGGCCCAGTTCCCGTGCCAACATTTCCATTATTGCATGTCTCAGGCAATCCAGACTTTGGAAGGCTCCCCAGGCAGCTCTCTGGCCAGCCGGGGCACGGCATAGCCCGGCAGCCGCCGCCGCAACTGGTCGAGAAGTTCTCGCCCCCGGGCCTCGGACACCGCGAAAGCGGCCGCCCCCCGCACTGGATCGAGAAGGTGCAGATAATATGGCGCAACACCCAGGTCGATGAGCCGCTCCGAGAGAGCAGCCAAAACGGCAGCATCGTCGTTCACGCCCCGTAGCAGAACCGCTTGGTTAAACCGCAATGGCACACCAGCGGTCAGCCGAGCCAGGCCCTCAGCCACCGTGCTGTCCAATTCGGCTGCATGGTTGGCGTGGATGACCAGACTGACGGCTAGCCGGCTTGCGGCCAACAGAGCCGTCAGATCTTCCGTCACCCGGGCTGGCAGCACCACGGGCAGCCGGGAGTGAATCCGCAGCCGGCGGACGTGAGGGATGGCTCCGAGAGCCACGACGAGCTGATCCAACTGGCGGTCATCGAACAAAAGTGGATCCCCCCCGGACAGGATCACTTCGTGAATACTCGGGTCGGTGGCCAGCTCTTGCAGGGCTGCTTGGAGGCCGGCCGGCGTCGCGCCGCTCGCTGCATAGGGAAATTCACGACGAAAGCAGTAGCGGCAATTGACGGCGCAGCCGCCGGTAAGCAGCAGCAATGCCCGCCCGGCGTATTTCTGAATCAGCCCGCCGACCCGCCGTGCCCCCTGTTCGGCCAGCGGGTCAGCCGAAAAGCCAACAACCTCCTCACACTCCTCTGCGCGGGGTAATACCTGCAACAGCAGCGGGTCGCCGGGATCTCCCGGTTTCATTCGGGCAATGAAGCCCCGGGGCACAAGCAACGGAAAGCTGCTGCCAGCGACAGCGGCAGGGCCGGCAAGCGTCGGGTCCAGATCGAGCAGCCGGCAGAGTTCGGCCGGATCACGGACGGCCTCAGCCAGTTCCCGCTTCCAGCAGGCACTGGCAGCAGCTCTGATGGTTGACGGTGGGGGATTGCTGACTGGCATCACTTTGATCATAGCCCAGAACGCGTCCACTTCCGCAGCGTTGACAGGCTGGCGTGCTATCGACAGGCTTGTGCGGTCGCCCGTTGGCTGACTTGCCGCCACTGGGCGGCCGAGCCCGGGCGATTCCCGGCCCTCACGTCCTCTAGGAAAGTACCAGTCTGATGCCTGCCTATAACACCAGTGAGTTTCGCAAGGGGCTCAAAGTCCAGATCGACGGCGACCCCTACATCATGATCGAGTGCAACTTCGTCAAGCCGGGCAAGGGGCAGGCCCTCTACAAGTGCAAACTAAGAAACCTACTGCGGGGAACGGTTCTCGACCGCACCTACAAAAGCGGTGATTCGCTCGACGCGGCCGACATTACGACAATCGACGCCCAGTTTCTCTACAAGCAGGGTGAACAGTACGTCTTCATGGACAATGACAACTACGAGCAGTACGAACTCTCGACCGAGCAGGTTGACGATGCCTGGAAATGGCTGAAAGAAGGCACCGTCTGCTCAATGCTGCTCTACAACGGCAATCCGATCTCGATGGAACCGCCCCAGCACATGGTGCTGAAGGTGGAGTATGCCGAGCCGGCCGTTCGGGGCAACACTGCCACGAACCTCACCAAGCCGGTCAAACTTGAAACGGGTGCTGAAATCATGGTGCCGGCTTTCATCGAACAGGGCGAATCAGTCAAGGTCGACACCCGCACCGGCGACTATTTGGAGCGGGTGAAGGAGTAGGGATCGTCGGCGTCGCGGCAGAAGTCGAAGAGGACGTACCACTCGATTGCTGCAACCTCTCGGATCAGCTGCTCGAGCAGGCCACCGCGGCCCCGGGCCTGCTCACAAAGGTCGATGAACCGGAAAGCGTCCCAGCGGTCGGCGGTCTGGAGCCAGCTGGCGGCCACCGGGACATCGCGACCGGCAAGCTGCCCGCGTACCCCGTCTGCCAGCGGGCCTGCCAGCGGGTGGTCGCCCACTCGCCGAAACCAGTACGACGCATTGCCTGGGTCAGGCTCGCGGCGGTGCATGATCCCGTGCCACCAGCTGCCCTCGGGAGTGTGGATGGACTGACTAAGGCTGTGGGAATCTTCCAGAAAACCGTTCCAGAGCCAGAGTCCAGCCATACAGCATGCCGCTGCATCGGCCGACAAGGCACCGGCTCGACGCTTCCACCCGTTGGGATCTGCCTCCTGCAGCGAACCAGCAAGGGCCTGCTGCGGACGCCCCGGGCCGAGCGGCGGTAGTTCCGGTCTGAGCAAATGGGCAATTTCTGACGGCAGCCGGTCGGCCGGGTGCAATGATTGGGCTGTCATTCGAATAAGAATCCCAGGTGAGCCATCTTGACCAGATCACGAAAGCCGATAGGCTGCATTGGTTTCTCGAATAGTGCAAGGTGGCACTATTCGTTTTTTGGATACTGAGCTAGCTCGGTGGCGTGCCGAAGGGCGAGTCCTGAGCCGACCCAGCCAAGGAGGGCGGTGCCCGACGGTGATCGACGTAGTGCACCAGGAATGAGGATTCCCCTGCACGACTTGGTGGATGGACCGGCATGAATCTGAAAAGCCTGAAGATCTTCTGCGATATCGTCGCTCGGCGGAGCTTTTCCCGCGCGGCTGAAGATAATGGCATTTCGCAGTCTGGGGCCAGCCAGGTGGTCGGGCAGCTTGAGAGCAGGCTCGGCGTTCAACTGATCGAGCGGTCGAAACGGCCTCTCGTCCCAACTCAAGAGGGCCGGGTCTTTTTTGAGGGCTGTCGAAAACTTGTTGCCCGCTACGACGCCCTCGAAGATGAGGTTCGGTCTCTGCACGAAGATGTCGCCGGCCGGGTACGGGTGGCGGCCATCTATTCCGTCGGCCTGCACCAGATGAGCGAATATGTGCAGGAGTTCATGGCCCGACACCCCAAGGCGAATGTCCGGTTGGAGTACCTCCACCCGCAACGGGTCCGGGAGGCGATCGAAAATGACCAGGCTGACGTGGGCATCATCAGCTATCCCCGCAGCACCAGAGCAGTTGAAGCCGAAGCCTGGCGGGAGGAACCAATCGTTCTGGTCTGCGGTCCGCAGCACCCGTTCGCCTTCCGAGATGAAATCTCGTTAGCAGAACTCCATGGCCAAAGGCTTGTTGGATTTGACCCCGACCTGGTCATTCGGCACGAGATCGATCGGGCGATTGAGTCAGCGGGCGCTGAGCCGACCGTGGTAATGGAGTTTGACAACGTCGAAACGATCAAGCGGGCGGTTGAAATCGACACCGGTATGGCTTTGCTACCCGAGCCCACGGTTGCCCGCGAGGTGGCAAGTGGCAGCCTGGCCAGCCTGCCGCTGACAGGGAATCCATTGGCTCGGCCACTGGGCATTATTCGCGGCCGCGGCAAACCCCAGTCACCGACAGTCAAACGATTTGTCGATTTGCTCAGAGGTCATGCCCGGGACACGGTCGCCGTCCCCAGAAAACGGCCGCCCCGAACTGCCGCCGAACTTGCCGTTGTCGGCACTGCCTGACCAACCGTCGCCAGCGTAGGCATTGGTCAAACAGCCGCTGCCGACAGCATCGGTCCTCTTGGCCTCACTGCTCGCCTCTCACCTTTCAAACAATCAGATTGATCAGATCACAAACCAACTGAAGCCCCATTCTCAACAAGCCCGAATGAACTCCTCCGAAGATTTCGCCATGACGCGTCCCCTCCGACTTCCCAACCCCCGTGGCCTCTACGACCCCGCCAACGAGCACGACTCGTGCGGTGTCGGCTTCATCGCCCACATCAAAGGCCAGCGTTCCCGTCAGATCATCGACGACGCCGACCGCATGCTTCAGCACATGGAGCACCGTGGCGGCTGTGGCTGCGAGGACAATACCGGCGACGGCGCTGGCATGCTGACAGCCCTCCCGTACGAACTACTCGAGCGAATTGCCCGAGAGGAACTTGGAGCGGAGCTCCCAGCTCGGGGCCTTTACGGCAGCGGTGTTTTCTTTATGCCGACCGAGCCGGCTGAACGGGCCGAATGCCGGGCGATCGTAGACCGGGTGATCAATCAGCAGGGGCAGAAGCTTGTCGGCTGGCGGGAACTGCCCGTCGACCCTGATGGTGCCGACGTCGGGCCAACTGCCCGCCGCTCGATGCCCCACTTCGATCAAGCGATCATCGCAGCAGCCGATGGCCTCGATCAGGAGGCGTTTGAGCGGCAGCTGTTCATCATTCGCAAGTGGTCGAGCCACCAGATCCGGGTTGAGAGCAACCTGCGGCAGAAGCTGATGTTCTACATCTGCTCACTGTCTACAAAAGTGATGATCTGGAAGGGCATGCTGCGATCAATGCAGGTCATTCCGCTCTACAAGGACCTGCAGGATCCTGACTACACCACGCATCTGGCGATGGTTCACTCGCGGTTCTCGACCAACACCTTCCCCAGTTGGGACCGAGCTCAGCCCTGTCGATTCATGGCCCACAACGGTGAGATCAACACCTTGCGGGGCAACGCCAACTGGATGTTCGCCCGCCAAGGCATGATGGAGAGCGACCTTTGGCAGGAGGATATCCGCAAGCTCTTTCCAGTGATCGAACCCGACTGCTCAGACTCTGGTAACTTCGACAACGCCCTGGAGATGCTCTACCACTCAGGCCGCACCTTGCAGGAGGCGGTGATGATGATGATTCCCGAGGCCTGGCAGAATCATCACAGCATGCCGGAGGGCAAGCGTTCCTTCTATGAATACCACTCGGCCCTTCAGGAGCCATGGGACGGCCCCGCCTCAGTCTCCTTCACCGACGGTCACTACATCGGTGCTGTACTTGACCGAAACGGCCTGCGACCGAGCCGCTATTACGTCACCCATGACGATCGCGTGATCATGGCCAGCGAGGTCGGGGTGGTCGACGTCCCGCCAGAATTGGTCAAGGCAAAGGGCAGGCTCCAGCCGGGCAAGATGTTTCTGGTCGACTTTGAACAGGGCCGAATCATCGCCGATGACGAACTAAAAAGCTCGGTGGCTGCCAAACGGCCCTACAAGACCTGGCTGAAGAATCAGGCGATTCACCTCGACGACCTGCCTCGGCATGACCCACCTGAGCATTACGCAAGCGACGACCTGCTGAAGCGGATGCAGGCCTTTGGCTACACCACCGAGACGCTGCAGTTCATGCTGATGCCGATGCTCCGTGAAAAGCGGGATCCAATCGGCTCAATGGGCAACGACGCGGCCCTCGCCTGTCTTTCAGACAAACCGCGGCTTGCCTACGACTATTTCAAACAGCTTTTCGCCCAGGTCACCAACCCGCCGGTCGATTCGATCCGCGAGGAGGTGATCATGTCGCTGGAGTGCTTCATTGGGCCGGAGGGCAACCTGCTTGAGGCGACGGAAGAGCAGTGTCACCGGCTCTGTGTTCCCCACCCCATCCTCACCAACGAGGAGCTTGCCGCGATCAAATCACTCGACCACCGTGGCTGGCGGACAAAGACGATTGACATCACATACCCGCGAACAGCGGGCGACGCCGGCCTGCGGCCGGCGATCGACCGAATCTGCGATGAAGCCACGCAGGCGATTCATGATGGCTATTCGCTGGTCGTCCTCTCTGACCGTGCGGTTGGCCCCGATCGGATCCCGGTCAGCTCACTGCTGGCCACCGGAGCAGTTCATCATGCCCTTGTAAGGCAGGAACTTCGGACCCGCATCGGCATCGTGCTGGAATCGGGTGAGGCCCGCGAAGTGCACAACTTCTGCCTGCTCACCGGCTACGGCGCCGATGCCATCAACCCCTACCTGGCCTTCGAGGCCTTGCGACAGGCTCGGCTCGACGGGCTGCTCGAAGACGAGTTCAGCGATGAAAAGATCGTGCCGGCTTTCCGCAAGGCGGTGGCCAAGGGCATGCTCAAGGTGATGGGCAAAATGGGCATCTCGACCCTGGCGTCGTACAAGGGGGCCCAGATCTTTGAGGCAGTCGGGCTGAACAAGGACGTTATCGGCACCTGCTTCGTCGGAACTGCCAGCCGCATCGCTGGCGTCAGCTTTGACGTCCTGGCCGAAGAGGGAGTCCGGCGGCACGAAATTGGTTTCCCAACCAGAGGTGGCCAGGCTCTACCGATTCTCCCCAACGACGGCCAGTTCCACTGGCGAAAAGAGGGTGAAGCACATGCCTGGAACCCATTTACCATCGCCCAGGTTCAGGTCGCTGCCCGGACGGGTTCGCGGGAGGCTTACAAGCAGTTTGCCCAGACGGTCAACGAGGACGCCCACCGCAAATGCTTTTTGCGAGGACTGCTGACCTTTAAGCAGGGCCGCACGCCGGTGCCACTCGAAGAGGTTGAGCCGGCCCGGTCGATCGTCAAACGGTTCTGCACCGGCGCGATGAGCTACGGCTCAATCTCGGCCGAGGCCCACGAAACCCTCGCCGTGGCGATGAATGTGCTCGGCGGCAAGAGCAACACCGGCGAAGGCGGTGAAGATCCCGAGCGGTTCAAGTGGTACGACCGGCCGGAAGACGAGCACGCCTTCATGATGAAGACGCTTGAACATCTCGATCCGGAGAAAGCCGGGGCCCAGCCAAATCAGTATTCCAAGCGTTCGTACATCAAGCAGGTCGCCTCGGGACGGTTTGGTGTGACCAGCTGGTATCTCACCAACGCCAACGAACTGCAGATAAAAATCGCCCAGGGAGCCAAACCGGGAGAAGGTGGTGAACTGCCTGGCCACAAGGTCAACAAAATCATCGCTGCCACCCGGCACTCGACCCCAGGTGTCGGCCTGATCAGCCCACCACCGCACCATGACATCTATTCAATCGAGGATCTGGCGCAGCTGATCTTTGACCTCAAGAACGCTAATCCCTCGGCGGCGGTGAGCGTCAAGCTGGTCTCAGAGGTGGGCGTTGGCACAATCGCCTCGGGGGTGGCCAAGGGCCATGCCGACAAGATTCTGATTTCGGGCACCGACGGCGGCACGGGTGCCTCCCCGCTGACGAGCATCAAGTTCGCCGGCCTGCCCTGGGAACTCGGCATTGCCGAGACCCACCAGACGCTGGTCATGAATGACCTCCGGAGTCGGGTTCGGCTGGAGACTGATGGCCAACTCAAAACAGGTCGCGACGTTGTCATCGCGGCTCTCCTGGGAGCCGAGGAGTATGGGTTTGCCACAGCACCGCTGATCACGATGGGCTGCATCATGATGCGGAAGTGTCACCTCAACACCTGCCCGGTTGGCATCGCCACGCAGGATCCGGAACTCCGGAAGAAGTTCAGCGGCAAGCCCGAGCATGTCGTCAACTACCTCTTCCTCGTGGCCGAAGAAACCCGGGAGATCATGGCCAGCCTCGGCTTCCGCTCGATCAATGAAATGGTCGGCCACGTCGAGGTGCTTGAGATTGACGAGGCGGTACGGCACTGGAAGGCAAAGGGACTCGACCTGACACCGATCCTGACGCCTGCTGTCGGCCCCCATCCTGACACCGAGACCCACTGCACGATTTCCCAAAACCACGGTCTCGAGGAGGTGCTCGACAACAAGCTGATTGAAAAGTCACTAGCGGCTATTCACGATCGGATGCCGGTCCGTTTCAGCATCCCGATCGAGAACATCGACCGGGCATTCGGCACGATGCTCAGCCACGAAGTTTCAAAGGCGAATGGC
>CAZKSP010000001.1:0-41605 GCA_964555385.1 uncultured Chitinophagaceae bacterium | reverse complement strand
ATCCCTGACGAATTTTGAGGGCATGGGCCCCAAGCTGCTGCCGCTGACCGAAACACCCGGTGGGAAACAGGGCCGCATCTGGCAGGATGCCGAGCGGCTCACTGGCCCTGCGACCTGGATGCAGCGGTCACGGATCACCGGGGGGTTCACGGAGGCGGCAAGCAGTTTTATCCGCGAGTCCGTTGAGGCAGACGCTCCATTCTATGTGAACCTCTGGCCCGATGATGTTCACGCTCCCTATTGGCCGCCGATTGCTCAGCGGCAGGATGATCGCCAGGGAAAGTTTCGGGGGGTCCTGGAGGCAATGGACAGGCAGCTCGCGCCACTTTTTGATCTTCTCAGGTCGACGCCGGGGCTACGTGACAACACGCTGCTGCTCGTCTGTTCTGATAATGGCCCGGAACCAGGAGTTGTGTCGGCAGGAGCGTTACGAGGTGCGAAAACGACACTCTACGAAGGTGGTATTCGCTCACCACTGATTGTCTGGGGGCCGGGTTTGGTAAGCCCGGAGGCTGCGGGATCCAGCGATCAGGCATCTGTTTTTGCGGCCTTCGATCTTGTTCCGTCGCTGCTGGCTGTTGCGGGCGTGGTTGTTCCCCAGGGCATCGCGTTGGATGGCTTTGATGTTTCACCTGCCCTGCTTGGAAGACGACCGGCAGGCCATCCTGGCAGCATCTGCTGGAGGCGACCACCTGACCGCAAGTTGTGGCGGCCACTTGGGAAGGCAGTGCTTCCCGACCTGGCCATTCGACGAGACAACTGGAAACTGCTGTGTGACTATGACGGTGGAAACAAGCAGCTATTTGATCTTTCCAATGATCCTGGCGAGACCCGGAATCTGGCTGAAGCCGAACCGGAGCGGACAGCAACGCTCACAGCAGAGGTTGTCGCCTGGCATGAGCAACTGCCTGCTGACAACGGTCCCGCCCTCGGTCGGCAGGCGATGCAGGCTGCCGGAGTCGGTCCCGGCAACGTCCTGGGGCGTCAGCTGATTGCTGCTGACAGTTCACGAAAGACACTTGCGGCAATCGCTGCTGATGGGAAGGTGGAATGGAAAATTCCCTGCGGACAGATTCATGATTTGCATCTACTGCCAGACGGGCATCTGCTCTATCAGGATGGCTGGACCCGGATCATCGAACTTGATGCCGACCGCATGCCGGTCTGGGAGTACGATGCGATGGCCAACGGTAATGCCAATCGCCCGGTCGAGGTCCATGCCTTTCAGCGTTTGGCCGATGGCATCACGATGATTGTGGAATCGGGACCGGCCCGCATTATCGAGGTCGATCGTGGGGGAAACATCACGCACCAATTCAGTCTGCAGGTCGACACCCCGTCGGTTCACTCGGACACCCGAAATGCCCGGAAGACTGCTGCCGGCACCTATCTTGTCGCCCATGAAAAGGATGGGGTCGTGCGGGAGTACGACAAGACCGGAAAGCTCATCTGGGAGTATGACGTGCCGCTGTTCGGCAAACCGCCGAAGGGCGGCCATGGCCCGGCGGCCTTCGGTAATCAGGTCTACTCTGCCATCCGACTGGAGGACGGCAATACCCTGATCGGCACAGGCAACGGCCACAGCGTGCTGGAAGTGACGCCAGCGAAGGAAATTGTCTGGAAAATTGACCAACATGATCTTCCCGGCATCACCCTTGCCTGGGTGACTCAGGTGCGGCGGCTGGCGAATGGCAACACCCTATTGGTCAACTGCCATGCTGGGCCAGAAAATCCTCAGATCATCGAGGTAACACCCAGAAAAAAAGTTGTCTGGACTTTTCAGGACTTTGAGATTTTTGGGAACTCATTGCCGGTTGTTTTTCTTCCCGGAGAATAAAGAATGAGTCGGACCGCGAGCTGTTCAAGAGCTCTGTGAACCCATTCCATATCGACCGGTGAGTGTTCGTGCGAGTGCAGGATCTCACGCCGAATCAATAACGGCTGCAGGTTATCGTGATGCCTCCCTCTGTCTGGAGCCGGATTCCTGGGTGTGAATGGCCGGCGATTCCAAGCGATGTTGGTGCCCAGTCGCTGGCGCTGCTCTATCAGTTCCAGCACAGTGAGCGGCTGTCATCCGAGGCCTTGAAGGCAGCCCAGTTACTTCAGTTGCAGCAGCTGTTTGCCGACGTGATGACAGGTGTGCCGTTCTGGAAAGAGCGGCTAGAAAAAGCAGGCTATCAGGCTGGTATGCCTGTTGATGCAGCCGGGCTGAGACAGCTTCCACTCCTCACGCGGGCAGCGGTGCAGCAGCTTGGGCCGCAGTTGTTCAATCAGGGCATTGGCAACCGCCACGGTGGTATCCATCCGGGCCAGACGTCAGGCTCTACAGGCATGCCGGTAAAATATTTGCAGACCGATTTGACGATGCTCTTCTGGCGGGTGCTGACGCTGCGGGAGCATCTCTGGCAAGACCGTGACTTCAACGGCAAACTGGCTGCGATTCGCTCGAACGTCGAGCGGGGGCAGTCGCGGGGCTGGGGGGCCGCAACGGACCAGGTTTTTCATACTGGCCCGGCGGTGAGCCTGAACATCCGCGAAGACGTTGCGGTGCAGCTCAACTGGCTGGTGGCAGAGGCACCCCAGTATCTGCTCACGCACCCATCCAACCTGCGTTCACTGCTGCGGCTGGCGGCAGCCAAAGGCGTTGTCCTTCCAGGGCTTCAGCAGGTGAGGACTTTTGGTGAGATGCTGCCGGCTACGACGGTGGCCCAATGCCGGGAAGTCTGGGGTGTGGGGATTGCCGACATCTACTCATCGGAAGAAATCGGCGTGATTGCCTTTCAGTGCGAGGAGGGCCGCTACCATGTGCAGGCGGAGAATCTGTTGCTGGAAATTCTGGATGCGGATGGCGAGCCACTGCCACCCGGCCAGATCGGCCGGGTCGTGATCACGACGCTTCACAACCTCGCCATGCCGCTGATTCGCTATGAGCTGGGCGACTATGCCGCCTTGGGCGGAGCCTGTCCCTGCGGCCGGAGCCTTCCGGTTCTCGATCGTATCGTCGGCCGCCGCCGTAACATGATTCGCCTGCCGGACGGCACGGAGCACTGGCCCAGCTTTCCTGAAAGCCGTTGGGCCGGAATTGCCCCAATCCGGCAGCTGCAGGCCATTCAGCGAACGCTTGAAACAGTTGCCCTGAAAGTGGTCGCCAGCCGGCCACTGACACCCGACGAGATCGTCCGGCTGCAGCAGGCCTTCGCCGACATGCTCTGCTTTCCTCACCGGATCGTTGTCGACCAGGTTGCCGAGATTCCGCGGCAGGCCAACAACAAGTTCGAAGACTTTCTCAGTGAGCTTGACTGACAAGCGGGTGAAATCGCGGTCATTGAATCGATAGCCGGAGGCCGATGTCATCGTTCGATGATTGACCGTCTGCTTCCGGCCCGGAAGGGCCTCCGTCATCCACACCGTTGGGGCCGACGGAATAGATCAGCAGGGCGTCGTCTGTCATTCGGTATTGAAGTGGCTGATCGGCAGTGAACAGATCCAATGGCGGAGCCGGAAATGCACTGGGCACAAGACGAGCGAGATTTTCCGGCAGACTCCCTGTCTCGAGCCGCATCCGGGTGGCTGCGACAGCGGCCTGGGCAGCACGGTGTCGCACCTGGCTGCGGGCCTCAGCCCGCAATGCTCCTGCGAGCGATGGCAGGATCACAGCTGAGAGGATACCGGGCCGTTTTTCATTGAGCTGGGATTCCAACGCAGCAATTTGTGTCTGCTTTTCGGCGTAGGGCATGGCTTGGGCTGCAATCTGCTGCTGGGTTCGCATGGCGTGACGGTAGCCAGCCAGGTCATCGGGTAACAAAAAGATGCGGTAGAAGGTCAGCGCAGGTGAGCCATACAACAGTGAAAGCGAAGGCGGCTGCTGATTTGCTGTTGGCTGCACCAGCCCGAGAATCTCCATGCCCAAGCTGGCATCTGCCAACGCGGCAAAGGTCCGCAGCCCAAAGGCTTCCTCACCATAGAAATGCCGGGTCAGTGATGGCGAGAGTACAAGGAGGTCGTTCAGCAGTTCGTCATTGAGGAGCGGACGATCCGTGGCGGTAAGCTGCGGCAGAATGGCAGCCAAGGTGTCGAGGGCCATCGCATCGATTGCGATGCCGACCAGTCCAGAGATCAGCAAGGGCTCACTAGCAGCGTGTCGACTGATCCGCGCCAGCAGGCCGACATCGTGGATGGCGTCAGCCGAGCGGCCTGAGGCCGCAGCCTGCAGAGCTGCGATCCGAACCAACCGCCCCGCCTGTCGCAGATGCTGGAGTTCGGGTAACAGCATCTCGAACGACGGCCGGGTCCAGTCCCGAGGAAATCGGCAGCCATCACGTTCGGCTGCCGTGCGGAGCAGCGTGAGTGTTGGGGCATGGCGATCAAGGAGGTCAATAACCGGTGGGCTGGTCGGGTCGACGGCGGTATCTCCGAGCGGAGAATCTTTTTGCCCGAGGGCCAGGTCCTCTTCAAGGAGGACGAAAGCAGCCTTATAAATCCCTGCTGCATTTGTGTTGTCATTCTCTGCAGGTGGCAGGTTAACCTTCATCAAGTCCGAGGCTTCGACGTACAGGCGGCTGGACGCAGCGAAGGCGGCGCGATCGAGCATGAGCACAGCCCCGGCCGTTCCTGCCTTCGCCAATAGAAAGAGGGCAAAGAGACTACCCACCGGCCAGCTTGCTGCCGGCACTGTCGCCCACCCACCGCCGTGGGGTTGGGTGCCAGCTTTCAGAATCCAGCCCCCACCTATCAGTGCTGAAATGAACAGGCTAAGCACTGGCCCAAACCAGTTCACCTCGAGCTCGGCAAGAAATGCCAGCATGCTCGTGCCAACAAGCCACGGCAGCAATGTCAGCAGTGGGGCGAGCAGACCCAGCACCAACAGCAGCCGGCGAAGCCAGGGGCGATGGCAGCGAACACCAGCTGCTGTGCAGGCTGCCGACCAGAAAAGGCTGGCTGCGCCGGCACCGATAAAAATGAGTGCGGGGTTCATTGACGTGAATCTTGGGATGTGAAACGGCTGATTGCCCCCCAAAGTATACGATTCAGCCGTTGTCGGTTGGGGACAGGTCTGTATCGCTCCAACGAGACAAATCGCCTATTCTTAGGAAGTAGGTAAACATGTAACCCCCTGCTGACTCCTCACCCTGTGGGGGGCAGCAGCTTGTCTCAGGAATTCCATGTCAGACGAAACCACCGCGAAGCCCAGTGCCGTTGAGGTCTTCAAGACCGAGAGCAACTATCTTGCTGGCGACATCCCTCAGGAACTTATCGATGGCTCGGACGGCTTCGGCAAAGGCAGTGTGCAGCTACTGAAGAACCACGGCACCTACCAGCAGGCCGATCGCGACAAGAAGAAGACAAAGGCTGGGGAGAAGAGCCAGAAGCAGATCTCGTTCATGGTCCGCACGCGGATTCCCGGCGGCAAGCTGACCGCCGAGCAGATGCTGGCCGAAATCGATCTCGGTGATGACCTGGCCAACGGCAGTGTGCGGCTGACTACCAGGCAGGGCATCCAGCACCACGGCATCATCAAGGGAGATCTCAAGGCAACGATCCAGAAGATCAACGAGATCCAGCTGACCACGCTGGCCGCCTGCGGTGATGTCGAGCGGAATGTGATGTGCTGCCCAGCACCAATCCGCAACAATCCCGTTCGTGACGAGATGATGGTGATGGCTGAAAAGCTGGCAGAAGCCCTCGCTCCACGGACGACGGCCTATCACGAGATCTGGCTGACTGATGACGAGACCGGGGAAAAGACACTGGCGGCAGGTGGCGTCAACGGCCACGAGGTGGAGCCCATCTATGGTCCTACCTATCTGCCGCGAAAGTTCAAAACTGCCTTCGCCCTGCCAGAGGACAATTGCACCGACGTCTATGCCAATGACCTCGGTCTGCTGGCCGTGCATGAAGATGGCAAAATCCTCGGCTACAACGTGCTGGCTGGCGGCGGCATGGGGGTGACGCCGAGTGCCGCCAAGACCTTCCCGGCCCTGGCCAAGCGGCTGGGCTTTGTGCCGCCGGAGGATGTGATCGATATCGCGGTGGCGATTGTGAAAGTGCAGCGGGACTTCGGCAACCGCTCCGACCGGAAGGTGGCCCGGCTGAAATACACCATCAACAACATGGGCCTTGAGGCCTTTCGGGCCAAGGTCGAGGAATACTTCGGCAAGCCGCTGGCCCCCTGCCACGAGGCCGACGTGCACGGCTTTGATGACCACATCGGCTGGTTTGAACAGGGCGACGGGAAATTCTTCTACGGCCTCAATGTTGAAAATGGCCGGATCATCGACCGCGACGATTTTCAGCTAAAGACGGCCCTGCGGAAGATTCTCACCGAGTTCAAACCCGGCGTCAGAATTACCGCCCACCAGAGCCTGCTGTTTACCGATCTCGAAGCTGGTGCGCGGGAACGAATTGCCGAGATCCTGCACGAGCATGGTGTGAAAACCTCTGAAGAGATCTCAACCCTGCGTCGCTGGAGCATGGCCTGTGTCGCCCTGCCGACCTGTGGCCTGGCGGTGGCAGAAAGTGAGCGGGTACTGCCCGGGCTGATTGATCATCTGGAGCCCGAAGTGGCCAAGCTGGGGTTGGCCAGCGAGGCCTTTACGCTGCGGATGACCGGCTGCCCTAACGCCTGTGCCCGGCCCTACAACTCTGACATCGGTATCGTTGGCCGCACCGCCGGGAAGTACACGATGTTTCTTGGTGGCCGGCTGCTCGGGGACCGGCTCAACGAGAAGTACAAGGACACGGTTCCCTTCGAGGAACTCACCCGTGAGATCACCGCAGTGCTCGCCTGCTTCAAGGCTGAACGTGACAACGGCGAAACGCTGGGTGACTTCTGCCACCGCAAGGGGCTTGATGCTGTCCGGGGCTGGGCTGATGAGTGGCTGGCGACAGCTGCTAAATGATTTTGGCCTACGCCGGCAGGTCGTCCCACATGGGACACCAGAGAGGCAGCCGAGGAAAGAGTTGCTCAGCCAGCTTTTGGGCCATCTGGGTTGAGGCTTCGAGTCGACCGGCAGTGACAGCCTCAAGCGGATCACACTGGCCCAGCAGCAACCGGGCGAACTCGTCGTCCGAAATTTTCAGGTAGCTGCGGCCGACCCGACCTGGGTGAACTGCAGCGACCCGCGGCTCATCCTTGCGGTCGCCCGTCACCGTGATCGATCCCCGGAACTGCTCGTTATCAAAGCCCAATTCAACCGGTTCGCGGATGTTTGTGGCTGCTACTCGTTGGGCCACAGTCGGGGCGAGTGTGGTCAGCAGTTGCTCTGGATTGAAGACCTTGGCGACGATCATCCGGTCCTGCGGCAGACCTCGAACACCAGGCTGCTCGTCAGCCAGCGTCCCAACCACTGCCTGATGCAAGGGGTCTGCAGGACTCGACTCATAGACAAGTTCCTGTCGGTCGTTTTCGATTGCCTCGGCACAAACGCGTGCCAGGATTTCCTGCTCCAGTCCTCGGTATTCAGGGTCAGCCAGGACCTCCAGCACCCGGTTTCCCGACTGGATGCAATAGCCGACAATTTTTGCCGTCGTCTCGTGCAGGTCGTAGCGGTCGTTACCCTGTAGCGCGACGATGATTGAATCAAACGCCCCCCGACTGATCAGCCAGCGGGCATAGACCTCACTGCGGGCAAGCGGCCCGACAAAGCGTCCGGCATTCTGTTCGTAAATCCTGAGAATGGCCGGAAGTTCAACATGCCGCCACTGCCGCATCGTCACCTCGGGCCCGTGTCGCTGCGGCAGATCGAGCAGCCGAGTGAGAATGTCGGTCGGTCGACCCGGGGTAGCACAATCGCGACCGAGCACGCTCCAGCCAAGCTCATGAAACGAGGAGGCAATCCGCGTCCGTGAAAAGGCAACCACGATGCCCAGTTCTCGCATCCGCTGCTCAGCCGCCTGCACCAGCCGCTGCCCATGCCCGGCGCCACGGCACTCAGGCAGAATGGCCACCCGGTCGAGTACTGCCGCCTTCACCGCGGCATCACCCACCATGATGGAGCGGGGCGAAATTTCGATATGGCCGACAATACGGCCGGCGAGACGGGCGACCAGCCGGTTGGACGAGTCGTGCTCAGGGTGATCGACGGCGGCATGAAATTCCGCCCGTGATGGGGGGGTCGGCAGCCCGGAGAGCAGCTGCAGAATTTCAGTTTGATCACCGGCACGGGCGGGCGTCACCCGGCAGTCTTCCGACATCCAGGCCGGTGGAGTCAGGTCAATCGGCGGATGCTCAGGAAGATGATGAACTGCCTGCCGCTTCTTGCCAGTGCGGCGGCTGAAGACCGTGCCCGAGGGCCGAATTTCGATGGTGCTGACAGCGGTGGAGCGACCACCGCGGCTGGCAGGCTGCGTGCTGCGGCGTTTCTTTTTGGGAGCAGCGACGGCAACAGACTGCACATCGTTACTGGCCCGAACGCGGCTACCGGTTTTTTTCTTGACCGGGTGTCGGCTTGTCGTAGCCGCTGGTCGGCTGGCACGCCGAGGTGGGAGGCGGCGTGGCTGCCGCGACGTTGAAGAACTGCGAGTCGGCTGTGTACGAGTCGATCGGGCCGGCAGCATATCGTCTCCTGTCCCTAGGAGTTACAAACCCATTCCGTTGGCCGTCACGATATGCCGAAACTCAATCAATTTCCAGTAGGAGGAACTCTTGTAGTTTTTTTTCGGGGAAAAAACACCAAGGAATGTCGCGACTGGTGAGAATTTGCTGGGCCTGGCGGGCGGCATTGAGCGGACCGACACTGTCGAGTAGCTGCTGCTGGAGTTGCCGTGTGTGGCCCGCCAGTTGGCGGTTCGTGGCACGGATTTCATGGCAGCGGCGCCGTGACAGGGTCGGCGTGGGACGGGTTTCGATCCAGCGCCGCTTGGCTGTCACCAGATCGCGAACCGTATCGGGCTGATCTGCGAGCGGCTCAAGATGCCGCTCTGGGTGAAACTCTAGATCACGGATGGTGCGGTGGACGTCTGCCAGCTCGGCTGCCGGCCGCCGGCGAAGCAATTCCGGAAACCGCTCGTCGAGTGGCAGCCGCAACGTGCCGGAGACGACGGCATGCCGGGGTGGGTCACAGCCGGTCAGGCTACGAACCACATCGTCGGTGATCTCGTCATAGGCCGCCCCACCGATGCCGTGGACGAACACATCGGCAACCAGCAGCCGGGCGATCAGCGTGGTGACGATCGCCCGCGGCCGCAGCCGCAGGGCATGCTCTTCCATCCGCGAGAGTGCATCGACCCATTTTGATGGCGACGTCTCAAGAGAGATCGGCAGCTCGACCCGTAGGGTCTCCATATCGGAAAGAACGAGTACGCCGGGCGTGTTGGTGTTGGCAAAGACCCGCCGCCGGCTGAGGTCATCCTCTGACCATATCCACCAGGGGACTTCTACCCATGATCCTTCAGCCGCGTCGATGATTCGCTCAGCCAGATCAGGCATGGGCCGGGCTCGGCCCCGCTGCCGGTGCCGCCTTCGATAATTTGCCAGGGCGGTGTTGTAAGCGTCGTGCAACTCTCGGCTGCGGGCCAGTAGCCAGGCCATGAGGATCATCACCGTCGGCAGCCGCATCAGTTCACTGACCGGCAGTTCAAGCGTCTCCAACCCCCAGCGGTCTTCCAGTTGATGGCGGGCCTGAGCCAATGCCAGGCCCAGACGATGGCATTCACCGGCTCGTTCCTTTGCCAGCGGCCACCAACGCCTGAGGATGCAGTCGGGCACAAGTGGGGCGAGCAGGTCGCTGGCTCGTTGCCCAAAGCTGCGAAAGCAGTCCTCATCTTCGATGCCTCGCTCCTCCCAGGCGATCGCCGGCCCGGGGCGGTCGAATGGCACCTGCTCAAGCCGGGCAGTGGCCGGCGTGCCAACAGGTACCCCGACGCTGGTGCTGCTGCAGCGGTCGGTATCGACCACGAGGTTCACCGCCGTGCCACCGAGTCGGCGGGCGTAGGCATCGATCGCAAAGTTCTTTAGCCAGACACCTGGATGGAATAAGTCCGGCTGATGGCCCCCCATGATGATCGGTGCGTTGATCCAGTCGGCTGTACTGGAGGGACGGTGGGCGTCGCGATAGCTCGACGTGTATTCGAAGGCTACCGTCAGTAGTTCCCGCCGGGTGGCGGCAATCAGTTCCCACAGCTTGAGGTCACCCACGCGGGTATCGAAGGCCGCCCGTAGCAGCCGGTTGTTGTCGACCAACTGGTCGATCGCAAACGCTGGATTGGCCGGGGTGGCAACCGGTGGTGGATCGAACAGCCGCTCACCGGAGGCTGCCGGCGGACGGTGTTTGCGTTGGTAGGTTGGGGGCGGGCTGCTCACGCGTCGACCTTCCTGCTGAGAGGCTCCCCACCATACCCGAGCGTCGCGGTCTCGCCATCACGGCTAGCAACGGCCCGAGCAGAACGGTCAAGGACGACGCGATAGTGGGCCAGCCGGGTGGCTGCGTCATCGAGTGCTCCGCCGAAGCTCCGGCTGGCATCGAGATAGACCAGCGGCACCGGCAGTTCCTCGATCACCAGCCCCGCCGCCGCCGCCAGCACCCAGACTTCCAGCGGCATGGCATACCCGGATTCCGTGACGGGCAGGGCGAGCAGCGCCTGACGGGAATAGGCCTTGAAGCCGCAGAAGGCATCGGTGAGTGACAGGCCAAGCCGCTGGTTGATCTCGGCTGTGATCTGTTGGTTGATCTGCCGGCGGGCTTCAGGAGCCTGGCTGTCACCGGAAAACCGCTTGAGATACCGGCTGCCGCTGACGATGTCGATGCGCGGGGCGACGGCATCACCGACTGCAGCAATGAAGGACGGAATCAGCTGTGGCTGGTGCTGCCCATCACAATCGATTGTCACCAGGCCGGCCCATTGGCTACCGTCGGGCCGTGGTGCCAGAGCGGCGGCAAAGGCCGTGGCCAGAGCCGCGCCATAGCCCTGATTAGTTTCGTGACGGATGACGGAGATGTCACCCCGCTGGGCCTGACGATCGGCCAGCAGTTTGGAGGTGCCATCAGTCGAGCCATCATCCACCACGAGCACGTCGGTGGCGTACCTGACCACCTGGTCGAGCACCTGGTTGACGTGATCATGTTCGTTGTAGACCGGCAGAGCCGTCAGGAATCGCGTCATCAGTTTCTAACGTCGGCCTCTGGTACGGCTTGAGGGTCAGCGGGTAGCCAGACCAGGGGATCGGCTTCGGTACGGCTGGCCCAACAACGCACCTTGGGCAGGCTACTGGTGAGGCGGTTGGCCAGTATTTCCATCGCAAACCGTTCACTGGCATGGTGACCCACCGCAATGACGGCCAGGTCGTGGGCAACTGCCGCGAGGGCGTCGTGCAGTTTGATTTCACCGGTCACCAGTGTCTGGCAACCGGCGGCTGCCACCGTGGCCACGCTTTCACCACCACTGCCACAGACAATACCAACCCGACCGGCGGGCCGTTCGCCAGCACCGGCAACGTGGCAGCCCGGGCAGCCCAGCCCAGCGGTCAGCCTCCTGGCCAAGTCGGCCACCGTGCGGCCGGCCGGGGCGGTACCCATCCGGCCAAAGCCGGTGTCGGGTAAGGCCTCGTCGGGTTCGACCGGGACGACATGCTCCAGGGCCAGTGTTTCTGCCAGCAGTTGGTTGATGCCGCCGGCAGCTGAGTCCCAGGCGGTGTGTCCGCTCCAGACACCGATGCCGGCCGCCAGCAATTCCAGCAGCACGCTGCCGGTGGCAGAGTCGTCGGTGATCCGCTTGACCGGTCGGAACGGTAGCGGGTGGTGGCTGACGACGAGATCGGCCTGCTCTGCCACCGCCTCCCGGGCCACTTCGGGCGTCAGGGTCAGGCAGGTCATCAGCCGAGTGATTGTGGGCCGAGCGGTGCCGACAAGCAGCCCGACGTTGTCCCATTCGGCTGCCAGCCGGGGTGGGGCCAGCTGTTCAAGGGCGGTGATAACATCTTCAAGGTTCGGCATCATCCGGCAGGATACACTGCCGCCCCAGCGATGTCCGCGAAAAACCCCCAGCCCGTGTCGTGGGCCAAGCCGGCCTGCCGTTTCCCCCGTGAATGATTGACCAATGGAACCGTCACGAATCTGTCTGCCACTGCTGCCACTGGCCACCGATTTTCGGCGGGGCCTCGACATGGTCCGTGATTTTGGTGTTGGCGGTATTGAACTTGATGGCCGGCATGGCATCGATCTGTTGAATCTCACCGACACAGGCATCCGGCAGATTCGCAAATGGCTCGAGGACGCCGGCCTGCGGGTGGCCGCCGTCGCCTTCCCGACCCGGGGTGGCTATGCCGACGAAGACCGGCTGGAGGCCAGGGTGGCGGCGACCAAACGGGCACTGGCCCAAGCCTGGCGGCTTGGCGCGGCGGTGGTGCTCGGCCGGCTGGGTGAGATTCCCTCATCTGATACCCCCGCCTGGCAGTTGCTGATCGACGTGCTCACCGACATCGGCCGGGCGAGTCAACAGGCTGGGGCGAGCTTCTGTGTTGAGGCCAGTCAGGCAACGCCAGAGGAACTGCTGGAGGTCCAGGCGGCAGTGCCGGCGGGCAGTTTACAGTTCAACCTGGTGACTGGTGGTCTGCTGGTGCATGGCCACGATCCGGCTGCTGCCGCGGCCACGCTGGCAGCTGACCTGGGGTTTGTGCATGCCACCGACGCGATGCCGGGAGCCTTTGCCGGCCATGGGCGGGCGGTCCCGCTGGGAACTGGCCAGGTCGACCTGCCAGCAGTGCTGGCAACGCTCGAGGAACGGGGCTATCGCGGCTGGGTTGGGCTGGAGGCCACTACCACTGGCCGTAGCGAGGCAGCCGCGGAGCTGGCAGCGGCGGTTGCGCGGCTATCGTCTGCAGCGGGCCGTTGAGTGTCGTTGCGGCGACATTACAATCGTCTCCATGTGGAAGTGGCATCAGTTTTTCCAGCGGTCTGTCACCTGGTGCGCGGTGCTGGGATATGCCTTCGTTATTTCGGGGCTGCCGCTGGGAGGTGTCAGGCTGACGGCGAGCCATACGGCTGCGGCGGCCAAGCGGTTGGCCGGCAAGGACCGCTCAACGCCCTTTCCCTGTATGAACACTCCCTGTGGCTGCGTCTCAGCCCGGCAGTGCTTCACCGACTGCTGTTGCCGGAGCCCGGCGGAGACGCTTGCCTGGGCTCGGGTCAACGGTGTTACGGCCGACGTTCTGCTGGCCCTCCAACGGCGGGCGGCCGAACCGGCAGAGACAAAAGCTGGTGGCTGCTGTGCGACCGCCGCTCCTGAGGATCTCAGCGAGGTCTGCTTCGAATATGACTATCTCGCGGCAGCTGGCCAGCATGCCGACGAGCCTGTGGCGGTCACCGCTTTACCTGCTGAGGCAACCACTGCCGGCGACATGGTGCCGGTGTCGGAGCAGACCCTCGTGCTGAAATCGGTGCTTGCGTGTAACGGCCTGCTCACCGAGTGGCTGGCCGCAGCAAGTTGTCTGCCGCCGCCAGTCGTGGCGGCCATGGCCGCTGGTGCGTGGCCACCGGCAACGCTTCCCGTGCTTGATGCCCGGTTTTCCGGCGAGCGGGACGAGCCCGCTGCGCCTCCTCCTCGCGTGGGCTGAAGGTTTTCTTTCCGAAGCCTTTCGCCCGGTCATGGTCTGACTGGTGGATCGTCCACCGGTGGCCTGGCTGTGGGTGCCCACATCATTCTGAGGAGATTCTCATGTCCAAACAGCGGACTCGCTCTGCGTTTACCTTGATCGAACTGCTGGTCGTCATCGCCATTATTGGCGTGCTGGTCGGATTCCTGCTGCCAGCGGTGCAGCAGGCCCGTGAGGCGGCCCGGCGGATGGCCTGCACCAACAACCTCAAACAACTTGGCCTGGCGATGCACAGTCATCACGATGCCAAGAAAAAGCTACCAGCCGGCTATGTCTCGCCGGGCGTGGCGGCAGCCGACCCGTCCTCAAGCGAAACCACAAAGGGGTATGCCTGGGGTCTGTTGATCCTGCCCTACCTCGAGGAGAACACCGTCTTCGCCGCGATCGATCAGTCACTGGAAGCAGCTGGCACGGCGAACGAAACGGCGGCGGCAGCTGCGCTGCTGAATATCTATCGCTGCCCGACCGACGCTCCACCGGCCACCTTTGAGGTCAACAACGGTGGCAGCGTGACCCTGCCGAGTTCCAACTATGCCGCCATCCTCGGCTGGAACAATGTCAGCACCGAGGCGGGTCAGGGCAACGGCGTCTTCTTTCGCAACAGCGAGATTCGCTTCAAGCACATCACCGACGGCCTCTCCAAGACGATCTGTGTCGGGGAGCGAAAGCACATTCACGAGTTCTTCGACCAAGGGCCGTACGACGCCAACACCACCTGGTATGCCGCGGTACCGGGGGTCAACCGCAATGCCGGCATGGCGATGATGCCGATGAAAACAGAAGGCCCCGGTTCGCTGGTGCTTGGCCATGTTGGGCAGAGTGGCATGATGGCGGGCAAGACGCCCAACCACACCAACCACATCGTTCACTTCAGCAGCAGCCACTATGGTGGCGTCGTGTTTCTGCTGTGTGATGGCTCGACCCACTTCGTGGCCGATGACATCTCGTATGAGCTGTTCAAGGCCCTGGGCACCCGCAGCTTCGGTGATCAGGTCAGCCTGTAGGCTGCGGCCATGGCGATTGCGGCAGTCTCGATCCGCAGGATGTGTGGCCCGAGTGACACCCGCTTGAAGCCGACCGCCTCGGCAGTGGCGATCTCCTCGCCTGTGAAGCCACCTTCAGGGCCGATGGCCACGAGGAGGTCGCTGACGGTCGAGGTGGTAGCTGCCGCCAATGGAAGACCACCAGGATCTGCAAGCAGCCGCTGGGCGGTTGGCTGCAGGGTTGCGAGCGATTCCAGGGTGCTGGCCTCGGCGATCTGCAGGAGCCGGCAGCGGCCGCACTGTTTGCAGGCTTCGATTACACCCCGCCGTAGTCGTTCGATCGCGGCAGCCGTCGGCTCGGCCACTCCGCGAACGGTCCTCAGGGGAATGAGCCGGTTGACGCCCAGTTCGGTCAGCTTTTCGATCAGCCACTTCTGGCGATCACCCTTGGGCAGGGCGACTGCCAAGGTCAGGTTCGGCGCCGTGATTTGCTCGCTGTGACACTCACCAAGTTCAAGCTGAACAGTCCCCCGCTCAATGCCCAAAACCGTTGCGGTCCACCACTGACCCTCACCGTCAAACACTTCGAGCCCGGCCCCCGGCTGAGCCCGCATCACCCGGGCAACATGCCGCGCCTCATCTCCCGCAAGGATTGCCCGGCTACCGGCAGGTGGGCTGGTGAGAAAATACCGCTGGCTCATCGACAAAACGTCTCTTGTTGGCCTGAAAAATGACGCTGACGCCAACGCGGGGAAGGGCGTACGCTCTTTCCCATGGTACGCGACTGTTGGAAGTTTACGGCATCTCCCTTTGAGGCCACGCTGTCACCAGCTGCTTTTTGCTGCGGCCAACCTCAGGACGAAGTGCTGGCCAGACTTGAGTGGCTCTTCGAGGAGCGGCAGCGATTCGCCCTGGTCATCGGTGCCGCCGGAGTCGGCAAAAGCCATCTGGCAACAATGGCAGTTCGCCGCCTGGGGGCGCTTGGTGCCGAGGCGGTGTTGGTCTCATTGCGCGGTGTGCCACAGGGGGAATGGCTGGAGCTGCTGCTGGAACGACTGCCGCTCGATCATGCCAGCCGGGTTGAGCCGACGTCTGCCTGGCAGAAGCTTGAGAACCGATTGCGGGAGAATCGGCTGCTGGAGCGGCCGACCGTGATCGTCGTCGATGATCTCGACCAGGCGCCGGCCGATGCGGTGGCGGGCCTGAGCCGGCTGGTCGGCAGTGCCGAGCCTCGGTTTGCCTGGACGCTGGTGGTCGGCACAGCCACCGGGACCACGGTTGGGAATCTGCCCGACAGTCTGCGGAATCAGGCCGCCATGCGGATTCCGCTGGTGTCTTGGAGCGAGGCTGACGTCGGCCGGTTTCTGGCGGCGGCCCTCACACGGGCTGGTGGCGATCCAGCAATTTTTTCACCCGCTGCGGTGGCGACGCTGACTCGGTTCGCCGAAGGTCTGCCCCGCATGGTCAGCCGTCTGGCGCATCTGGCGTTGGCCGCCGCCGCCGGTGACGGGCTGACCGGTGTTGATGCCTCGACAGTTGAGCGGGTCTGGCGAGAACTCGTGCCGGCCGATCCCACCGTTGAGACGGCAGTTCCGCCCACCTTTCATCAGGGCTCAGCCAGCGGCATCTCCCGCCCCCGAGTCCGGGCCGTCCGGCAGCTCTTTCAGGAGGGGTAGCGTCTACCGGTACCATTTCAGGGCCACGGTACGATACGATCAGTGGTTTCAGTTTGTTGCCGTCCCGGAATGACGCCTTGGCAAAACGCAAAGAACGCCCGATACAGCCGCCCGCCCGGCGGATCGTCGCTGTCTCGCCGGACGATGGTGCCGCTATCGATTTGAAGCAGCCCGAACTGGCGGCGGTGCTGGCCTGGCTCATACCGGGGCTGGGGCATCTTTATCAGGGTCGTACCCGCAAGGGGGCGATCTCGATGGGCGTGGTGACCATCATTCTGCTGCTCGGCCTCTGGTTGGGCAGCGGCCGGGTTGTCTATGCCTCGCGGCGTCCGAACGACACCCGCTGGTGGTTCGTGCCCCAAGCCGGCATTGGCATGGTGGCAATCCCGGCCGTGATGCAGTCGCTGGCAGTTAACGGACCCTCCCGTGAGCCCATCTGGCTCAGTGGTTGGCTGGCGCCTCCTTTATATGACGGCCAGCTTGTCTCCCGCCGCTACGCTGATCGGCTGGTGCAGACCGACCCCTATTTGGCGGAAGATGACTTCTTCGATCGGCCGCCATACCGACAGTTTCGGGCCGACCAGATCTCGATGTGGCATCACGAGCTGGGTCGGTTCTTTGAACTCGGCACGCTCTACACCGTGGTGGCTGGCATGCTCAATCTGCTGCTCATCTATGATGCCTGGGCAGGCCCGATGCATCCTCCAAAGGATAAACACCAGAAAAAGACCGACGAGCCAACCGACGAGCCAGCCAACGGGGAGCCGCAAGGAGCTCCCGAGTCCGAGTCCGATCAGCCCGCCTGACCCCGTCTGATTACGAAGCCTTCCATGGTTCCATCAACGCCGCTCATCGCCCTACTGCTTGAAGGGGTGCCGATGTTGCTGTTCAGCCTGCCGCTGATTGCAGCAGCAAGCTATGTCTTCGCAGCCACGCATCACGAGTTGCCGGCAGCCATCTGGTCGGCGACTGTCGAATGGGCGATCTGGCTCGTCGGTATTCTCGGCGTGGTGCTACTCGCCGTGATCGTCTTTGGTCGGCTCGTGTGATGCGGCGAGCCGGCGGAGTTGTCCACAGGCGGCGTCGATTCGGGCTCCCTTCCGGCGGCGAACCTGCACGTTGATGCCGGCCTTCCGCAGGATATCGAGAAACCGTGTCTGGGCGACGTCACTCGGCTCTTCCCAGGGCAGCCCGCTGACCGTGTTGTAGGGAATGACGTTGACCAGTGCCGCTCGGCGGCCGAGCAGCCGCACCAGGCTGCGAGCGTGCTCGGGGGAATCGTTGAGGTTGCCCAGCAGTACATACTCAAAGGTCAGTCGCCGGCCGGAGGCCTCCCAGTAGCGATCGGCAGCAGCCAACACTGCTTCAATGCCGATCGACTGGTTGACCGGTACCAGCTTGGTACGCAGCTGGTCGTCAGCGGCGTGCAGTGAAACGGCCAGATGATAGCCCGGGTTCAGGTCACTCAGCCGGTCCACCGCCGGCGGCAGGCCAACGGTCGAGATGGTAATTCTCCGTTGTGAGATGCCGAGGCCTTCGGGCTCCTGGGCGGCGGCAAGCGCCGGCAGCAGCCGGTCGAGGTTGGCGAGTGGCTCTCCCATGCCCATCACCACGATGTGGCTGAGCCGCTCGTCAGCCGGCAGCAGCCGGGCCAGCCGCAGCAGCTGCTCGATGATCTCGCCAGTGGTCAGGTTTCGGACGACTCCGTCAAGGCCGCTGGCGCAGAAAACGCAGCCCATCGCACAGCCGACCTGAGACGAAATACAGACTGTCCGGCGGATCCCGTCCCGCAGCAGCACACACTCAATCCGCTGGCCATCATGCAGGCCAAGCAGCAGCTTCTCGGTACCATCTTCGGCCAGCTGGTGCTTGACGACGTTGGTGGTCCAGATGGTCGTCGCCGCTTCCAACTGGGTCCGCAGCGTTGCGGGCAAATCGGTCATGTCGGCAAACGATTGGGCCCGCCGGCCATGCAGCCATCGGCGAATGGCCCGTGCCCGCCAGGCGGGCTGGCCCGCTGCCTGTAGCCATTCGGGAAGGTCAAAGCCCGGATCAAGCAGATGGGGCAGTGGGCTGGCTGAGGGTATGGGCAGGGACATGGGTGTTGAGCGGAGGGGGGACTGGCACCGCTGGTACGCGGGCCGAATGGACATTAGAGTATGGGGGGCGGCAGACGAGCTGCCGAAAAACAACCGCTTTCCCGAGAATACCAGCCGTCGCCGATGAGTCAGAAACAGCTTGAAGAGCGGACCGCCTGGGTCTACGACGAGCAGGCATTTCCGGTCTGGAATGCCTCCTTTGAAAAGTCAGATCGCACCGAGATGATCCGCGACGACCTCTGGGCCGGCCGCAGCATTTCGATCCTGCTGGCGGCTTTAGTGGCCACCGGCCTGATTCTTGCGGGAGTGACGATCAATTTCGTCGTCAACTGGCGGTAGCTCCTGCCTCCGGTGTTTGCGGGGTTTCGTTGACCCCCGCTTCGTGCCGCGGGTACGCTAGCAAAACGTGGGAAGACGACGTCCGTTCCAGCGTGTCGTAATCCCGATGGGGATTTCAGCCGCCGCAACGCTAAACCGTATTGGCGGGGCCGTTTCGTGTCGTTTGCCGGGGCTACGGTCACCGGCAAACGGGAGGGATTGACGCGTGGTTGGGTGGGCCAGTCAGATCGGTTTAGAGGAAAGCATCTCTGTTTGCGCGCCGGCCAAGCTCAACCTGTCACTCCAAGTGCTGGCCCGCCGGTCAGACGGCTTTCACGAGATTGAAAGTCTGATGGTGCCGGTAACGCTGCATGACAAGCTGCGGCTCAAGCGGCAGCCGGAAGGAGTGTTTACTCTGCAGGTCAGGTTTCGCGGCCGGCTGGCCCAGGGCAACGGACGGCAGCTCGCCCGGGACGTGCCCGCCGATGACCGCAACCTTGTCATCCGGGCGGTTCGGCTGCTGGCTGAGCGGGCTGGGGTGACCGCAGGTCTCGCCATTGAGCTGGACAAAGAAATTCCCTCCGGGGCCGGTCTGGCTGGTGGGTCAAGCGATGCGGCTGCCGCTATGCAGGCGGCCGCGAGTTTATGGGGACTCGACTGGTCCGCCGAACGCTTGGCGGAGCTGTCTGCTGAAATCGGCAGCGACATTCCCTGGTTCTTCGCCCGTTCGGCCGGGCTGGTTACCGGCCGCGGTGAACAGGTCTTACCGGTGACTGGTATCCGACCGCTTCCGGTCGTGATTGCCTGTCCAGCGGAGGGGCTCTCGACGGCGGCGGTCTACGCCGCCTGCCAGCCCGATGCCAGCCGACGGGGTGAGGCGGCGGCTCTGGCGGCCGCTTTAGCAGCGGGTGAGCTGCGGCGGGCCCTGCCGCTCCTTGACAACATGCTTGAGCCGCCAGCTCGACGGCTGGCGCCGGCGGTCGATCGACTGCTGAGCATGATGTCGAGGCTGGGGGCAGTCCGTCCCCTCCTCACCGGCAGTGGCAGTGCCTGCTTCAGCCTCTGTCGCACCGGCACCGAGGCCCGGCGGCTGGCCGGTCGGCTTGATGCTGCGGGCTGGCCGGGCGTGTTCTGGGGCCGGCTTACACCGGGGCGGGTAAAACCGCCCACAGCGGTTGAGATCTGATCGATCGTGAAGGCATCGGCCGGCGACGGGGAATCGCCGGACCGGATGCCCCTTTGGGGGAATGCATGGAAATCACCGAAGTCCGGATCAAGCTGGTTGAGAACGCCGCTGAGCGGCTGCTGGCATTTTGTTCCATCACGATCGACGGCGCGTTCGTGATCCGAGATCTGAAGCTCATTGGAGGGCCCAGCGGTCCATTCGTGGCCATGCCCAGCCGCAAGCTGTGTGGCCACTGCCGGCAGTGCAGTTTCAAAAATCCACTCAAGGCGGCCTATTGCAATCAGTGTGGATCAAAGCTGAATGACAAACACCTGCCCCGCGACGGTGAGGGGCGGGTACGGCTCTACGCCGACATTGCCCATCCCATCAACGCCTCCTGTCGGGAAACGATTCAGAGCCGGATCATGAGTGAATATGAGGCCGAACTGGTGCGGTCCCAAGAGCCGGGCTATACCTCACGGTACGAGGGACTCGGCGACGAATAGCGGCTACTGCCGCACCAGCGTGTGAAAGTCGTCCTTTAGCCGACTGGTGATCGGGCCGGGGGCACCGCTGCCGATTGTGCGGCCGTCGATGTCGACCACCGGAATCACCTCGGCTGCCGTGCCGGTCAGAAAGCATTCATCAGCCGTGTAGAGGTCGTGCCTGGTGAGCGTCGCCTCGCGGCAGTCGATACCGGCGGCATGGGCCAGTTCCATTACCGCATTGCGGGTAATGCCCTCCAGGATGCCGGCGTCAGGTGGCGGTGTGAGCAGGCGGCCCGACCGGACGACAAAGACATTGTCACCAGTGCACTCAGCCACCTCGCCCTTGTGGTTGAGCATCAGGGCCTCGACGCAGCCAGCCCGCAGTCCCTCAAGTTTGGCCATGATGTTGTTGAGGTAGTTCAGCGACTTGATTCGTGGCGAAAGGGCGGCTGGCTGAATTCGCTGGGTGGCGGCGGTGACGATCCGCAGGCCTTGGTCATAAAACTCCTGCGGATAGAGGCTGATGGTGTCGGCGATGATGATCACCTGCGGGTTGCTGCAGCGGTTCGGGTCGAGGCCCAGCGTGCCAGCCCCACGGGTGACGATCAGCCGGATGTAGCCGTCCTTCAGGTCATTGGCTGCCAGCGTATCGATCACCGCCTTGGCCATCGCCTCTTTAGCCAGCGGAATCTCCAGGCAGATGGCCCGGGCACTGGCCCAGAGCCGATCGAGGTGGGCGTCAAGCCGGAAGACACGACCGGCGTAGCTTCGCAGTCCCTCAAAGACCCCGTCGCCATAGAGCAGCCCATGGTCAAAGACGCTGATTCGTGCCTCAGCCTCCGGCACGAGCCGGTCGTTGATAAAAATGGTGCGGGACATCGATCTGCTTTCAGGCGGCAGGGGCGACGGTTTCAACCCGGCCGGCAGTCAGCCGGACGATGCTGCGGGCCTGGCGGGCGATCCCTGCGTCGTGCGTGACGAGCACTATAGAAAGGCCACGGTCGCGGTTCAACTCGTCGAGCGCCTCGATGATGCCAGCCCCACTTTCCTCGTCCAGGTTGCCGGTCGGCTCATCAGCAAGCAGCACCCGAGGCTGGGTGATCAACGCCCGGGCGATTGCCACCCGCTGCATCTCACCGCCGGAGAGTTGCCGGGGCCGGTGGTGCAGCCGACCGGCCAGCCCAAACCGGTCGAGGAGTTCTTCGGCCTCGAGGCGGGCCTCTCGACGGCGGCTGAACCAGTTCCAGATGCTGTGGCGGATCAACAGCGGTGTCAGTACGTTTTCCACGGCGGTCAGTTCGGGCAGCAGGTGATAGGCCTGAAACACCATGCCGATGGCAGTGTTCCGCAGCCGGTCGCGTTCAACTGCCGACAAGTTGTCAATCCGCCGGCCTTCCAGCAGCACCTCACCCCCGTCGGGGGCGTCGAGCAGGCCCATCAGGTGCAGCAGCGTGCTCTTGCCGGAGCCGCTCTGGCCAACCACGGCCGTGAAGCCTCCTTGGGGCAGCCTGAAGTCAACACCCCGGAGTACCTCGAGGGTGGTGCTGCCCGACTTGTATCGCTTGAGGACCTGGCGGGTCTCCAGCATGGCGGCGGTGTCCGTTCGGAGCAGGGGCTCATTCATGCCGCAGGGCCTCCACTGCATGCAGCCGGGCCGCTCGCACTGCTGGCAAAACGCTTGAGCCGATGGCAATCAGCACTGCTCCGACGATGATCCAGCCAACGGTTGCTGGGTTGACGATGGTCGGGATCTGAAAGAAGTAATAGATCGATGGGTCGAAGACCCGGGCTCCGGTGCACCACTCGACCGCCTGGCGAATCTGGTTGATGTTCCAGGTGATGCCCAGTCCCAGGGCAAGCCCCGCCCCCGCTCCGACGAGGCCAAGGAACAGACCATAGCCGAGGAAGATACCGGCGATTCCTGCGGCGGTCGCTCCAAGCGCCTTGAGGATGCCGATGTCACGGGTTTTCTCGACTACGATCATGAAGAAGATGGCGAGGATGCCGAAGCCGGCCACCGCAATGATCAGAAACAGCAGGATGTTGAGCACGGCCATTTCCATGTCGACTGCCGAGAGCAGTGGTCCCTGCTTGTCCCGCCAGGTGGCGATCGCATAGAGATCGGCAGGAAAAACCTGCCGGAGTTTGTCGCGGACCTCGTTAAGATCGGCTCCCGGCTTGAGCCTGATCTGGATCGAGTTGACGCTCGGGATACCAGTCTGTGGGTCGATCATCCCTCGCATCCGCTGCAGGGCGTTGATTGGTACGAAGACAAAGTTCGAGTCGTACTCACTCATCTTGCTTTCGTAGAAGTCAACGATGGTGAAGGTATCACTAACCGCCTTCGGTGGCGTCCCGGCAGTGGGGAAGGTGATCTTCACGTCGTCCCCCGGCAGCGTCAGGAATTGGTCGACGCCCTCACGGTTGCGGAAGCTGGCCAGGCCGATGCCTGGCACGATGCCGGTAAACTGCTCCTTGGCCGGATCCATGGTGCGGCCCTGAGGCTCGGGCCGGGCTGCTTGAAATGGATTTTGCGGCGGTACGGCCGGTGTGGCCGACTCGGCAGGGGCTGTTTCGGAGTCGTTGTTCGCCGGCTCGTCTGCTGAGTTGGCGGCCAGCACCGCGTCGACCTGCTGATCGACTGGTCGAGTCGGCCCGGCTTGATCGGCCTGCGCCTCCATCCGCTCTTTCCAGAGACGCTCCCGCTCGACCCGCATCCGGCGGTGCGGCCAACCGGCATGTTCAAGCGCCGGCCGGGTTGGGGTCTCGGTGGGACTCTGGCTGTCGATTGTGTCATACCCCCCTTCCCGCAGGTCGAATGAGAGTTGCTGCCGGTTGGCCGGATGCTGCAGGTACTGGCCGAAGTCGCTCACTTGAGCATGGGTAGCTGGGTCGATGCCGATGAACATCACCTGCCGGGTCACCCACTGGTTCCGCACCTGAAAGCTCAGCATCGCCGGCACTGCCACAGTCGGCGTCATCCCGGCGATCTGGTCACCAGCGGCCCGCTCGATCTCTTCCATGTGCCAGACCGGGTCTTGGAAGCCGGAAAGCGAATGACTCTCAAAAACAAGATCGGAAAGGATGCCATGAATCCGCGTCTGCATCTCGTTGGCAAAGCCCGCCATCACGGCATTGACCACGATCATCGTGGCCACCCCCAGCGTCACACTGATGACACTGGCCAGGGCAATCCAGCGGGTGCGAAGATACCGCCAGCAGAGCAAGAGTTTGTACATGGCGGCGAGACCCCGACGGCGTCAGCTTCCGTGCGGGCGGTGAATGGGAAACAGGATGACATCGCGGATCGACGCGGCCTGCGTCAGGAACATCACCAGTCGGTCGATTCCGATGCCAAGACCACCAGCCGGCGGCATGCCGTGCCGCAGGGCCTTGATGAAGTCGGTATCCATCCGGGCCATCGACTCATCGTCCGGTAGGCCAGCCAACTGGGTGCGGAAGAGTTCTTCCTGCAAGTCGGGGTCGTTGAGTTCGGTGTAGGCGTTGGCGAGTTCCATGCCGGCGACATAGAGCTCGAATCGCTCGGCGATGTTCGGCGTGTCGGCCTTGCGTTTGGTGAGCGGGCAGACAGCGGCGGGATAGTCGATGACGAAGATCGGTCCGGAGAGAGTCTTCTCGACCGTGGCCTCGAAGAGTTCGCTCTTGATGACATCGGGATGTCGGCCGGCAGTTTCGATCTCCTGCCGGGTGGCGGCGGCGGCGATGCTGGCCGGGTCATTCGGATCGCAGCCGGTTACCTCGGCCAGCAGATCGTCATACCGCTTCCGGGGAAAGGGTGGCTTCAGGCTGACCTCATGGCCCATCCAGTGAAAGGTCTCGGGGGCTCCGGCAGCTTTCCCCGCGGCGATCAGAATCGCCTCGGTGAGATCCATCATCGTGCCGTAGTCACCATAGGCCTCATAGGCTTCAAGCATGGTGAACTCGGGGTTGTGTCGCGGGCTGATGCCCTCGTTGCGGTAAACCCGACCAAGCTCAAAGACCCGTTCCAGGCCGCCGACCAGCAGCCGCTTCAGATGCAACTCAAGCGCGATCCGCAGTACGAGCGGCATGTCGAGGGCATTGTGGTGGGTTTTGAACGGCCGGGCGGCGGCTCCGCCAGCGGTCTCCTGGAGGGTCGGGCCTTCAACCTCAAGGTAGCCTCGGTCGGTCAGCGTCTGGCGAATCGATGCGATGATCCGGCTGCGGGCGACAAAGCGGTCGCGGACACCCTCGCCGTGGATGAGGTCGAGGTACCGCATCCGTTGCCGCAGTTCGGTGTCGACCAGCCCATGGTATTTATCGGGAGGGGTCTCGAGTGACTTGGTCAGAAACGTCAGGCTGCTGGCGAAGACCGTCATCTCGCCAGAGTTTGAATAGCCGAGTCTGCCCTCGACACCGATGATGTCGCCAAGGTCGAGGCAGCCGACAACCGGCCAGGCTTCAGGGCCGACCTGCTTCTTCCCGATCATCACCTGGATGCGGCCGGTGCGGTCGACCAGATCGAGGAAGACCAGCCGGCCGGCGTTCCGCAGGAGCATGATGCGGCCAGCCACCCGCACGGTTGGGCCTTCGGTGGCAGCCTGGTCGAGGTCCTCGCCCTGAGTTCGGACCTCGGTGATTGCCAGCGTATCGTCAAACCGCTGGCCCCAGGGGTCGACTCCGAGTTCGCAGAGCTTCGCCAGCTTGTCGCGGCGGGCCTGCTCGAGGGCGGTTGCAGTGGTGGCGGGAGGAGTTGAAGGAGAAGCGTCGGGCATCGGATGGCAGGGGTGACGGGTGGACGAGTGGACATTTACCACTCGGATGGAAAGGATATAGTCTCGTTTGTTCAGCCGATTTCGAGAAGCCCAACCTCTGCTGTCAGCTATCACAAGTCAGACACTGGTAGCTGCGGGGGCTTCGCGGTACAAACCGGGTGTGGAGCGAGTCTCGCGGTGGAATCCCCGGCCTCGCTGCCCCTGTAGGAGGCTGTTTCTGTGACCCTTCCCATCCATCACCGACCGACGCTGTTCAGCGTCGAGCTACGGACGTCCCGCTGGACCGACATGGTCGACTGGTACCGACACGTCCTTGGTCTGCGGGTGCTGGTTCGGGTGATGGATGACGGCTATGCCTTGTTTGAAGCAGGGGACACCCGCGTCGCGATTCTCAGCCGTGACTCAGCCGGGGAGGCCAGCAGCCGCTGGAGCCTCGGCTTTGAGGTAGTCGATCTTGAAGCCGTCCATCTCCGCCTGCGGGAAGCAGGAGCCGAACTGGTCGAGCCAAAAACCCATCCGGAGGGTTTCCGGGAACTGGTTACCGCCGATCCCGACGGAAATCGGATTCGCCTCTTTGCCTGGCCGACCGGGCACTGATTACCAGCCGGCAGTGGTCAGCCGGACTCGGCACAGCAGCATGTCGGCGGTGATGAAGAGCGTCTTGCCGTCCTCGCCAAAGCAGCAGTTCGCCGTCTTCTGGCCGGTCAGCATGGTGCCCAGATGGGTGCCATCGGGGGCGATGACCAGCACGCCGCCAGGACCCGTGGCAAACAGGTTACCGGCGGTGTCAACCGTGAAACCGTCGGGCATGCCTTGCCGGGTCTTGGCGAGATCGCTGGCATCGAAAAAGATCCGCCCGGCATCGAGGGTGCCGTCTGCTTGGACCGAGAACACCTTCCAGATTGGTGCCTCAGGGTCCGACTGGGCGACGTAAAGTTTCTTTTCGTCAGGCGAAAAAGCAATGCCATTCGGTCGAGTCATTGTCTCGCATACGAGGCTCACCTTTCCGGTGGGTTCGATTCGATAAACACCGCAGAAGTCGATCTCGCGGCTGGGATCATTGAAGCCCTTTGGCAGGCCATAGGCCGGATCGGTGAAGTAAATGGCGCCGGAGGAGTGCACGGCAAGGTCATTGGGGCTGTTGAACCGGTTGCCATCCCAATGATCAGCCAGTGTCCGCTTGCCACCTCCCTTGGTCAGGACGCTCACACGGCGATCACCATGTTCACAACAGAGCAAGCGGCCCTGAAGGTCGAGGGCGAGGCCGTTGCTACCCCGTTCACGACTGTAGGCGGCTGGGCCGGTGAAGCCCGATGGCTCCATGAAGATCGACAGTCCGTCTTTTGCATGCCAGCGGTGAATGTGATTCTGGGGTACATCGCTGAATAACAACGAGTCAGCCGGCAGCCCACCCTCCCCGTCACCGGTCCAGACTGGCCCCTCTGACCAGTCGAAGCCCATGGCGAGCACCTCAATCTGGGCTCCAGCAGGAACCAACGCGTCAAACCTGGGGTCGAGCCTTTCAATCTGACCGACAGTGGGCTGACCACCGGTCGGGTTGGCAGCAGTCGCCGGACAAATGGTTGCCACCAGCAGCAGACCAGTCACTGTCAGTTGTCCGATCACCCAGCGTGCTTGAAAACGTTTCATGGAAAGAGCCTCAAAGAGAAAAAGGTGTCCAGCGTTCATTCAAAATACTACTCGTTAATCAGTTCAGCCCCGGCCCGGGTGCCCAGGTTGGTATAGACCGCGGCACTGATTGCCTGATCGATCGGCCGCACCGACCCGTCGCACATCAGAAACAACGCCAGAGTGTCATGCGCTGCTGAGACGTCGCGATCATCGCTCTGTGGGCTGTTGGGGGTGTTTCCGGTCTGGAACAGCACCATGTGGCCGTGGTCATCGGTGGGATCGTCGAAGTCACGAATTGCACCGCTCCAGGCCGTCTCGTACTCAAAATGGTTGCCGTGACTGGCACCGGCCCGAAAGGGCCCGTTCTGCCGTTCACCTAGCATCAGCGTCTTGGAAAGACCGTCGGTGATCTCAGCCAGTCGGGTTCGGCTGTTGCGGCTGAAGACACCAGCCCGCTGTTCCTGAGTGGCGTCGAGGTCGGGTGGTCCAAAGTTGGCGGCGTAACAGGCCATCGCGAATCGTTCGCCCGGACCCATCTCGACGTACCCGGTGGGTGAGATAGTGTCGGT
Source organism: uncultured Chitinophagaceae bacterium (assembly GCA_964555385.1). Lineage (GTDB taxonomy): Bacteria > Planctomycetota > Planctomycetia > Pirellulales > UBA1268 > UBA1268. The sequence goes on along the minus strand of CAZKSP010000001.1, from coordinate 14,333 downwards.
TGGGCAAAGAAACGTTGGCAGATGGGTCTCACGAGCCAGCAAGTTGTCGGCATGGTACAGCGGCTTCCTGAAGTCGATCTGGTCGTAGATCGCGGGCTCTTCAATCAGCGGCAGCAGCAGCGTGCCCCAGGAAAAGCCCTTGGTATTACCGCTGGCGGCATACTCATACTCATACCCGGTTGGCAGGTGCTTGCGGGCGGTCTCATAGTTGTGCATCGCCACGCCGAACTGCTTGAGGTTGTTCTTGCAGCTGGTCATTCGAGCCGACTCACGTGCCTGCTGGACCGCCGGTAGCAGTATGGCCACCAACACGCCGATGATAGCGATCACCACCAGGAGTTCGACGAGCGTAAAGGCGTTTCGTCGGCTAGCGGTAGACTTAGTGGTCGCCATGTTCATGAGTATGTCCCCCGGTGGAAAAGTCGTCATGGTTGTGGCCATGTGCAACATCGGTTCCATGGACGTGATAGTGCACATGTTGCCGTTCGACCATCACGGGTGATTCAACTTCAGTTGAACCACGACATCCAGAGAGCATAACGGCGGCACAGAGCACCAGGTTTTTCTTCATCCAAAATAGTGTAACGGAGAAAGGAAAACACCTGCTCGGCCCGTGGGATCTTGCGTTGTGATCAGACAGGTGACGTAGAATGGGACCAGTAATCTCAAGCCCCCACAGAAAGGATTTGCTCATGGCGTGTCGCCCACCGATCTGGCAGGCTCGCTTTCGCGCATTGAGGGGTGTCGTACTGCTGCTGGCTACCCAACTTCTGCTGGTGTCGACACTGGCTGCCGCTCCGCCGGCTGCACCGGGAGTAGGCATCAACAGCAAGTTCCTTGACCCCGACCTCGATCCTCAGGAATGGGTCGATCGTTTCGAGGTCGAAAGCCGCGAGGTCTTTCATGCCCGGGAGGCAATTCTTGATGCCTTGCGGCTCGCGCCTGGGGCGAGAATTGCCGATGTCGGCTGTGGCACAGGGGCTTTTTTGGCGATGTTCTCTCAAGCGGTCGGGTCGGAGGGGCGGGTCTATGCTGTCGATATCTCCCCCCGGCTGATCGAGTTTGTGGAGAGACGCATCCGCGACGAGCGGCTGTCTAATATCGCGGCGGTCCACTCCACCGCCACCTCAACCAAGCTTTCAGCGGCAAGCGTCAGCACTGTTTTCACCTGTGATACCTACCACCACTTTGAACAGCACCCCGAGATGCTCGCCTCCATTCGGCAGGCCCTCGTGCCGGGTGGCCTGTTTGTGGTGGTCGACTTTGAGCGGGTTGAGGGGGTGTCGCGGGAGTGGATCCTCGGGCATGTGCGGGCTGGAAAAGAGACGGTGCGGCAGGAGGTCGAGGCGGCCGGCTTTGAGTTTGTTGACGAGGTAGCGGTGCCGGCCTTCAAGGAAAATTATCTGCTGCGGTTCCGCCGGCCCACTGGATCAGCCGCAGAGTGAACCCGTCTGCCACAGACAAGGCTGGAACTAAACCTGTTGCCGGCGGGTATGGCCTGCCGACGCTCACCGCGTTGGTGGTCACCGGCATGATTGGTTCTGGCGTGTTTACAACCTCGGGCTTTGCCCTCGAGTCGCTCGGCTCGCCGGCTGCCGTGCTGGCAGCCTGGGCAGTCGGTGGCCTGATTGCCAGTTGTGGGGCGGTCGCCTACGGAGCGCTTGCCTTTCGACTGCCGCAGTCGGGCGGCGAGTACCTCTATCTGTCGCGGTCGTTGCATCCGTTCTTTGGCTTTCTGGCTGGCACGGTTTCGCTGACGGCAGGCTTCAGTGGCGCAATTGCCTTTGCGGCGTTGACCTGCCAGGCCTACGCCAGCCCCTTGGTCGGGCTGCCGGACTGGCTGCCTCCGCAGGCCTTTGCGACAGCAGTGGTAATCGTCTGCGGCCTTGTGCATGTCGAGGCGGGTCGGCTGGCGGCAGGTCTGAATACGGCGCTGGTCGCCGTGAAGATGCTGGCCATCTGCGGGCTGATCGTCTGGGGCTATACCGCGATTGCCGAGGGCGATGCCGCTCTCGCTGAGCCGATCACAGCCGGAGGGCTGTCAGTCGGCAGCTTTGCGATGACGGTGATGTGGGTCATGTTCAGTTACACCGGGTTCAACGAGGCGGTCTACATTGCCTCAGAGGCCCGGTCACCCCGCCGCACTGTGCCGCTGGCGGTTCTCATCGGCACCCTGCTGGTGACCGCCATTTATTTGCTGCTCAATGACGTCTTCCTGCGGTCGGCTCGGCTGGCTGATCTCGCCGGTCAGCCTGAGGTGGCTGCTGTGGCGGCGGCGGCGTTGGGAGGGCCGCCGTTCGAGTGGTGGATGCGACTGGCAATTGTGCTCTCGACACTGTCTGCTGCAGCTGGCATGACGATGGCCGGCTCACGTGTTGTCGTGGCGATTGCTGACGACGGCTTTCTGCCAACCTGGCTGGCTGGTGCCCGTGGCCGTAGCCGGGCCGTGCTGGTGCAGGCAGCCCTGGCGGTGAGCATGGTGCAGCTGGTGACGATTCGTGACTTGCTTGGATTGCTCGGAGTGACGCTCTCGCTCTGTTCAGCCCTTACGGTCGCCACACTGTTTGTGCCGCGAACCGCTGATGGCGCTGCAGTTGCCCGCCCCGCCTGGGCAGTCCTTGCCGCCGCCGGTGTCTACATCGCCTCCACGGCTGGCTTTGCTGTGCTGATGTGTCTCCACGACCCCTGGCAGCTCGCTGGTACCGCTACGATTGTGATCGTCTCGGCTGTTGGCTTCTGGCTATTCCGGGCTGGAGGCAAGCAGGGCCAGATAGACCAGAACACGCAGTGAGGCCAATCGCGAGAATGAACGCAAGAAAGCAATTCATTCATGATGCCGGTCTTCTGTCGGTGCTGAAGGTGCGCTTCAGGGGTGCCACCAAAGCCACCACCATCCCGGTAGACAGCAAACCAGCGGTCACTCAGAGTGGATAGCCAGTCGGAAGCCCACCAGCGGTCGGCCATCTCCGATCCCGGAAGCCTCACAAATCAGGCGACCGGACCCGGTCCAGAACCACGATCAGCAACGTGGCGAGTGGCCCGAGGAGCAGGGAGAGCAGACACCACATGAGGCCGCTGCGGCCCTTTCCTTGGGCGAGTCCGGCGTTGATCAGCGAGAGCGTGCCCCAGCCAACAAAGAATGAAGGGTCATCCATGACGCAGAACACCAGTTGGCCGACCGAAACGATCTCGTCGCCTACGTCCGCTATGCGAACAGCTCCTGGACGACCTGGCCCCCCTCGGGACCAGTCAACCGATGGTGGCGACCGGCATACCAGTAGGTTAAGTCATTTGCTGCCAGCCCGAGCAGATGGAGGATCGTGGCATGCAAATCGCGGAAGTGAACCTTGCCCTCGACTGCCCGCCCGCCTGTGCCATCGGTTTTGCCGTGGACGTGGCCGCCCTTGACCCCGCCGCCAGCAAGCCAGAAGGTGAAGCCGCGGGCGTTGTGGCCCGTTTCGTCCTTGCCGTCGTTCGGGGTAAGACCCGGGCGGCCAAACTCGCCACCCCAGACCACCAACGTGTCTTCGAGCAGGCCGCGTTCACGGAGATCCTGTAGCAAGGCTGCAATCGGCGCGTCGGTCGCCTCACAGTTCGCGGTGAGGTCACGGCGGTGGTTCTTGTGCTGGTCCCAACTGCCGTGATTGACCTCGATGAACCGCACCCCTGCCTCGGCGAACCTGCGTGCCAACAGGCACTGCCGGCCGAAGTCACTCGGCTTGCAGGTGCCGATCTGTTCCTCCTTCCGGCCGACCCGATAGCGTGCCAGCGTGGCGGCTGACTCGGTGCTTAAATCGAGAAGTCCAGGAGCAGCAGTCTGCATCCGGAAGCCGAGTTCCATCGACTCGATGACATGCTCAAGGTGGTCGTCTGCTTTCCGAGCAGCTGCATGCCGGCGATTGAGTTGCTGCACAAAGTCGAGCTGGTGTCGGCGGGCAGCCGGTGGCAACTGACCGCCTTCGAGATTGGCGATCGTGGCGGTCGACATGTTTTCACCGTTGACCCCAATCGGTGTGCCGTTGTGGACTGCCGGCAGAAAACTTGACGAGTAGACCGATCGTTTTGAGGTGTTCAGGCTGATGAAGCCAGGCAGATTTTCGTTTTCTGTGCCCAGGCCGTAGCTGATCCATGAGCCAAGGCTCGGCCGTTTTCGCAGCCGCTCCCCGGTGTGTAGTTGCAAAAACGACTGCGCATGGATCGTCGTGTCGGCATGCATGCCGTTGATCACGCAGAGCTGGTCGGCATGCCGGGCGGTTTTCGGGAGCAGATCTGAGATCCAAAGGCCACTCTCGCCATGCCTGCGAAAGGGAACAATGGAGCCAGGATGGGGCTTGTTGCCCGTCTGTGGCTTGTAGTCGAAGGTGTCGAGCTGGGCTGGACCGCCACTCATACAGAGGAAGATCACCCGCTTGGCCCTGGCCGGAATGCTGGTTGTTCCAGCTGCGGCTGTCTGGCTGCAAAGAGCCTGGAAGGCGAGGGACCCAAAGCCGCAGGAGGTGGTTTGCAGCAGCTGGCGACGGGAGAATGGCATCAGAACCTCAGCTTTCGAAGGCATGACGTTGGTAGTCGGGAATCTCGGAAGCAGCATTGATCAGTCGACATAACGAAACTCATTGGACATCAGCAGCCCCTGGCAGAGGCCCACCCATGCCTGCAGTGGGTCGGTTTCATTTTGATCCAGGCTGGCCTGCAGCCCAGCCAGTACCGCTGTGGCCTGTTCCCGCTCATGGCTGTCGGGGCTGCGGCCCAATGCAAAGCGGAAGGCGAGTCCAATTCGTATCTCAACGGTCGCGGCCATGCTGTAGACACGCTGAGCGAGATGCTCGGCCTGAGCAATAACAAATGGATTGTTGAAAAGATGGAGCGCTTGCCCGGGAACAGTGGCCACATCCCGCTGACCAATCGGCTCACTGAAGTCTGGCAGATCGAAGGCAGCCAGCGAGGGGGGCGGTGAGCCACGCAGATAGCAGAGGTAGACACTGCGACGGTTGCTCGGCTCGTGCAGGCTGCCGGCCAGATTCACCAGAATGTCGCGGTGCTGGATGATCGAACCTTTGCCAGGGGATCGGTCGAGTTGCCCGCTGGCGGTCAGCATCGCATCCCGGAGTGACTCAGCGTCGAGCCGGCGGCGGAGGTGGCGACTGAGTAGCCGATTGTCCGGATCGGCGGCAACGCGGTCGGCCGTGTCCCGGCTGGTCAGCCGATAGGTCCGGCTGGTGGTGACGATTCTGATTAGCTGCTTCAGCGACCAGCCCTCGTCAATGAACCGGGTAGCCAGATGATCGAGTAGCGCCGGGTGTGTTGGGCGTTCACCGTAAACGCCAAAATCATTGGGAGTGCCGACAAGCCCCCGCCCAAAGAGATGCAGCCAGACTCGGTTGATCAGCACTCGAGCAGTGACAGGACGGGCGGTACTGGTCAGCCAGCGGGCCAGCTGCAGCCGGCCACTTTCGCGGTGACTGATGGCAAATTCGGGGGTCGCCGGTGGCTGCAGGACTGCGAGGAATCCCCGTTGGACCTGCTCGCCGAGCTTCTTCGATTCCCCCTGAATGTTGATTTTGGAATCAGCCGGTTCTTTGCGGTCACGGCCCCCCATGGCGACTGGCGTGCCGGCAGGCCATTTTGGCGGCGGAATTTTCTTGGGGACACCGGTTGCCGAGTCACGCAGCACAACTGTTTCGACAAAGTCCTCAGGAGGCAGCATGCGTTCGGCTGTTGTGAGCACATGCAGGTCGGTCGGAGGTGCGGTGAGCGTTTCGTGACCAGCGGCTCCCCAGAGTGTCTCGGTGCTCTGAAAGATGCCGGCAAGGGCGTAGTAGTCACGCGTTGGAATCGGATCGAACTTGTGGTCGTGGCAGCGGGCGCAGCCGATGCTCAGGCCGAGGATGCCGCGGCCGATTAGATCGATCTGGTCGGCCACCACGTCCATGTCAAAGTCTTGGTTCATCGCCTTGGCCGGCTTAGCTGCCAGGGCCAGAAAACCGGTGGCGACCAGCCTGCGGTCGCGGTCCTGCGGTGAGCCACTCGGCAGCAGGTCGCCGGCGATCTGCTCGACAAGAAAACGGTCATAGGGCAGGTCATCATTCAACGCGGCAATCACGTAATCGCGATACCGCCAGGCATGGGGAAAGGTTGGATTCCGGCTGAGGCCATCGTTGCCGTTTGATTCGGCGTAGCGTGCGACATCGAGCCAGTGCCGGCCCCAGCGTTCGCCGTACTGCGGTTGTGCTAGCAGCCGGTCGACCAGTTCGGCCACCGCAGCATCGGCATTGGCCGCGTAGGCCGTTGTGAATGAATCGATCTCATCAGCGGTCGGCGGCAGGCCATGCAGGTCGAAGGAGAGTCGCCGAATCAGATCTTGAGCCGAGGCATCACCAGCAGGAAGCTTTTGCTCAGCTTCGAGTCGGGCCAGAACAAACTGATCGAGTGGATCGCGCGACCAGTCGGCGTCACTGACAGCCGGTGGCTCAGAATGATGAAGTGGGGCCAGTGACCAGAGCGGTTGCTGTGGATCTTCGTGAGCCTGATCGGTCGCAACGGTTTGAACCTCACGGGGATCGGCTGCCCCCCGGCGGATCCACTCTTCAAAGTCATGAATGACCGCAGCAGGCAGCGGCTTTTCAGGCGGCATTTCCAGCCCGTCGTACCGCAGTGCCTGAATGAGCAGGCTGGCGTCGGGGTTCCCCGGCACGATCGCTCGGCCTGATTGACCGCCAGCCAGCATGGCTTCGGGATCGTCGAGTCTTAGCCCGGCGGCAAGTTCATCAGCGTCAATAGCATGGCAGCCATAGCAATGCTGCACGAACACGGGTCGGATACGCGTTTCGAAAAAATGCCGCTCGGCCGCTGTCCGCTCGCCTGCCGCGATGCTGGAACTGCTGAATACCCCGACACCCAGCAGCAATGCCCAGGTGGTCACAAGTTGTCGGTGCATGGCAATCCCCGTCGCTGGCCCGGCCGAATGTTCGACCACGGGCAGCTGATCCGTTTGAAGGGGCCCACTGCCACCGAATCATTATGTCATGAAACAGCACCGATTACTCTCGGGCGTGCCAATGCCCCCATGTCAGTCAGAGCCGGCTGATTCTGCCCAGTTTGCAACCGGCACGCAGCTGCAAAACAGGTTGCGGTCACCGTGGACATTGTCGATCCGGCCGACTGGCGGCCAGTATTTCCGCCGCTTGAGCTCCGGCAGTGGAAAGGCCGCCTCTTCGCGGGTGTAGGCCCGCGTCCACTCGTCGGCCGCCACGCAGGCCGCAGGGTGCGGGGCCCGCACCACTGGGTTGTCGTCCCGCGGCCAATGGCCGTCCTCCACTCGGCGGATCTCCTCACGGATGGCAATCATCGCCGCGATGAACCGGTCGAGCTCGGCCAGATCCTCGCTTTCAGTCGGCTCAACCATCAGGGTACCAGGCACCGGAAAGCTGAGGGTCGGGGCGTGAAAGCCATAGTCGATGAGCCGCTTGGCCACGTCCTCGGCAGTAATGCCGCTGGTCTCCTTTAGTGGCCGGAGATCGAGGATGCACTCGTGGGCCACCCGGCCACCCTTACCGCTGTAGAGTGTGGGGTAGTGGTCACGGAGCCTGACGCTTACGTAATTCGCCGAAAGGATTGCCGCTTCGGTCGCCTGCCGCAGGCCGACCGCACCCATCATGCGGATGTACATCCAACTGATTGGCAACACACCGGCATTCCCCAGAGCCGCCGCCGAAACTGCGCCGACACCGCCGGCTGGTTCAACACCGCCAGTGGCATGCCCTGGCAGAAACGGCACGAGGTCGGCGACTACACAGACCGGGCCGACGCCTGGTCCACCGCCGCCGTGGGGAATGCAGAAGGTCTTGTGCAGATTCAAGTGGCTGACATCGCCACCGAACTGGCCCGGCTCGGCGGTGCCGACCAGGGCGTTCATGTTGGCCCCGTCAATGTAAACCCGGCCCCCGTGCTGGTGAACGATCTCGCACAGCTCTTTGACCTCGGCCTCGAACACACCGTGGGTGCTGGGATAGGTAATCATCACTGCTGCCAGCCGGTCGCTGAACTGCTCGCACTTCTGCCGCAGTTCGACAAGATCGACGTTACCGTGAACGTCGCAGCCAATTACCACCACCTGCATGCCCGCCATCTGGGCACTGGCGGGATTGGTGCCGTGGGCTGAGGCGGGTGTCAGGCAGATGTCGCGGTGCCCCTCGCCGCGAGCCCGCTGCCATGCCCGGATGACCAGAAGCCCGGCATATTCACCCTGAGCACCGGCATTCGGCTGCAGGCTGATGCCGGCATAGCCGGTGGCCTCGCCGAGCCATTCACAGAGCTGTCGCTCGAGTGTCGCATAGCCTTCCCGCTGATCGGCCGGAGCGAAGGGGTGCACGTTTGCAAACTCGGGCCAGCTGATCGGAATCATTTCGCTGGTGGCGTTGAGCTTCATCGTGCAGCTCCCCAGCGGAATCATCGTCCGGTCGAGCGCCAAGTCACGGTCGGCCAGCTCCCGCAGATAGCGGAGCATCTGGGTCTCGCTGCGATGGGTGTGAAAGACCGGATGGGTCAGGAAGTCACTTTTCCGCAGCAGGTGCTCAGGCACCAGCGACTTTGCGGTTGACTCGTCGTCAGCAAAGGCCGGCACGGAATGGTCGCCGGCAAAGACCTGCCAGAGCCGGACGATGTCGGCCGGGATGGTTGTTTCATCGAGACTGATGCCAAGGGTGGCCGTGTCGAGTTCCCGTAGGTTCATGCCGGCGGCCCGGGCCTGAGCGGCAAGTTCACCCGTTTGCGCACCAGTGGCTACGGCCAGGGTGTCAAAGGTCTGGGTGTGCCGCAGGGAAAAGCCAAGCTGCTCAAGCCCAGCAGCCAGCGTTGCGGTCAGACCCGCAATGCGGCTGGCGATTGCCCGGAGCCCGTCGGGGCCATGATAGACCGCATACATCGCTGCCACCACGGCGGGCAGCACCTGCGCGGTGCAGATGTTCGACGTTGCCTTCTCACGGCGAATGTGCTGCTCGCGGGTCTGGAGGGCCAGCCGATATGCTGGCCGCCCCGCATCATCGACACTCACCCCAACGAGCCGCCCTGGCAGTGATCGCTTGAAGGTATCACGGCAGGCGAAGTAGGCCGCGTGGGGACCGCCGCAGCCCATCGGCATGCCGAAGCGTTGGGTCGAACCAACCACAATATCGGCGCCCCACTCGCCGGGCGGGACCAGCAGGGTGAGGGCGAGCGGATCGGCGGCCACGCAGAGCAGAGCCTGCTTCTCATGCACCTGGTCAGCCAGCCCTCGCCAGTCAGTCAGTTCTCCATCGGTGGCCGGATATTGAACCAGCACCCCAAAGCAGTCGCCCTCGTCGAAGGCATCGGCAACGTCGCCAATAACGAGGTCGATGCCCAGCGGCTCAGCCCGGGTGGCCAGCACCTCCAGCGTCTGCGGATGGCACCGGTGATCAGCCAGAAAGACGGTGGCCTTGCCCTTGTGCAGCCGGAAGGCGAGCGTCATTGCCTCGGCGGCGGCAGTCGCCTCGTCAAGCAGTGAGGCGTTGGCGATCTCCATGCCGGTGAGATCACAGACCATCGTTTGAAAGGTCAGTACTGCTTCCATGCGTCCCTGAGAGATCTCGGCCTGATACGGCGTGTAGGCGGTGTACCAGGCGGGGTTCTCGAGCACGTTTCGCTGGATCACCGTCGGGGTGTGGGTGCCGTGATAGCCCTGGCCGATGAAGCTCTTGAGGAGCTTGTTGCGGCTGGCGATGGATTGCAGTTCGGCCAAAGCTGCCGACTCAGTCAGCGGCTCGGGCAGCTGCATTGGCTGCTGGCGGGCAATGCTTGCCGGCACAATTTCGTCGATCAAGCTCGGCAATGAATCGGCCTTCACGGCTGCGAGCATTGTCTGTTCAGCGGCAGCTGAGAGGCCGATGTGTCGGGTGGCAAAGCTGGATGCACCGCGGGAGGCGTGCCCTTCTGGCGGACAGGCCGGGTTGTGCTGCTGATCGAGGTCGGCAAGGGAGGGAGCGATCGACATGCGGGGTTCCTTTCCTGACGAGACAGCCGAAATCGTTGGCTGGTCGGAACAGCTGGCCGTTTGAGCCAGCCGACTTGGACGGCATCACCGAGGCGATGCCGGGAACCCTGTTGTCCGGGAACCTGAGAGATTCACCCACGGGCATCGGCCCGGAGTTTGCCCCTTCGGTGGACGCCGCAGGCGACGTCGCTCTCCAACAGAATTTTTGGGTTGTCAGTCCTGGTGCCTGAGCGTTCAGCCTTCGGCGGTCGTGAGACTCTCTCCTGACGTTCCCAGTTTACGCCGTCCCGGATGCCTCGACAACGCGCTGCTTTGGGGCCCGACCAACCATGCCCCAAACCATGAATAGCTCGAAAGCAGGAAGGAAGGGCAGTCTGCAAAGCTTGCCCAGATCAGCCGCCGGCAAAATCGCTATCAAGGCAGAAAATGGATCGAATAACGGTTGAAGGTGCGTCGATAGTGTTCTCAGCACGGACTCAAGCGGAGGTGTTCCGGTCATCGATCAGTGGTCGATGGCGGATAAGCAGCCATTCGCGGTTGCGGTTCGTCTATACGGCTGAAAACTCGAGGCAGATGCAGCAAAATTCTCCATCCACATTCCAGTCGAGTTGTCTGCAACGGCCACCAACCAGTTGCCTGGATCAGATCAAGCCGCATGATGAGCCGGACCGGTCATTTGCATGGCGGCGGTGGCGGATCAGGCGGCGTTTTCGCCGAAAGCTAGGCCGTGGGCTCGACGAACAGACGCCTTGGGCAATCGAAGAGAAGGATCAGTACCGCAAACTCTATGGCAACCATGCGATCTATGCGTTTTTGGCAGACAAGTTTGCCGTTCGTGAATATGTTGCCGAAAGGGTGGGAGCGAAGTACCTGATTCCTTTGCTGGGCGTTTACGACCAGCTGACTCCAGAGGTTTTTGCTGAACTTCCAGACCAGTTCATCATCAAGGCAAACCATGGCTGCAAGTGGCACCGCATTGTCCGTAACAAATCAAAGCTGGATGTGCCGGCAACCATCCGCTATTTCAATCGTCTCACCGGTCGTTATTACGGACGAAAGTCGGGGGAGTACCACTATCGCCTGATCCGGCCGCGGATCGTCATTGAAGAGCTGCTCGATGTCGATGGTGACTCACCTGCTGATTACGACTTCTTTTGTTTCCATGACCGGGAGCAGTTTGACTATTCCTTGGCAGTGGTACTGCCCAACGCCCTGAGGTCGGTGCACTTTCGTCATGACTGGTCGATCTTTGACGATTGCACATGTACGCCGGCAGAAGTCGAGCGGCTGAAGAACCCGCCGAACTTTTCTGAGATGCTCGATGTGGCTGAGCGGCTTTCCCGGGGTTTCGATTTCTTGCGGATCGATCTCTACAACGTTCGTGGGAAAATTTATTTCGGGGAGGTCACCTGCACACCTGCTGGTGGTTTTGTGCCAATCAGAAACCCAGAGCGGGCAGAACGGTCAGCCCGGCTCTGGAAGCTCGACCGTGAGAACCCGCTGCTCTACCGGCCACGTCCCCCCCGAGGTGTCCGGGCGGCCTGACCGAAGCCCCGGGTGAGTTCATGCGCGCGACCGTCATTATCACGACCGCGAATCAGCCAGAGTGGCTGGCGAAAGTGCTCTGGGGCTATCGCTTGCAGACGCAGCGGGGCTTCGAATTGGTCGTGGCTGATGATGGATCGGGCCCTGAGGTCGCGCTGCTGCTGGAAGCCTTTCGGCAGCGGGAAGGGCTGGTGATTGATCATGTCTGGCAGCCCCAGGATGGTTTTCGTAAATGCCAGATACTCAACCGGGCAATCCTGCAGGCCCGGGGAAAGTATTTGATCTTCTCCGACGGTGACTGCATTCCTGATCGCGACTTTGTTGCCACCCATTTGACGCTCGCCCGCCCAGGTTTTGGGTTATCAGGTGGCTGTATCCGCCTGCCCATGTCGTTGAGTCAACGGCTGGACGAACACGATCTTTTCAGTGGACGATGCCGGCTGCCATCGTGGCTGTGGCGACATGGCATGCGTTCTCTGGCTGGGCTCCGCAAGCTTTCTTTGACGGGCATGGGCATGGGGGCATGGGCGGACTTCCTGACACCGACGCGGGCGACCTTTAATGGCCATAACACGTCAGTCTGGCGAGAGGATGTCTTGCGGGTGAATGGCTTTGACGAACGGCTGGTCTACGGTGGACTCGATCGTGAGTTTGGAGAGCGGCTGCACCATGCGGGCGTGCGGTTCCGGCAGGTTCGCCATCGGGCGATCTGCTTTCACCTCGATCACGCTCGGCCCTATGTCAACGCAGCAGGCTGGCAGCAGAATCGAGCCATCCGCGAGGCGACCCGTCGCTCCAAGCGAGTCTGGACTCAGCACGGCATCGTGCAGGCCGGACGGCCGGAGCTGCCGGCACAGGTGGCCAGCTAAGAGTGACCGGCTGAGCTGATCGGACTGCACAGCGGCTCCCGAAGGGCACAACCAGTCTCAGGCCTCATGCAGACAGGCCAGCTGGCACCATTCAGAAACCCTTCGGCGGATCGCATCGCGTATTTCCCTGACCTGAGCCAGCTGCTCATCGCGACTGCCAGTGGCGGCCGATGGATCGGGAAAGCCCCAGTGTTCCCGGGCGACCGGCCCGGGAAAGGTCGGACAGCGTTCGGCACTTACTTCATCGCAGACCGTAATCACCCGGTCGAACTGCCGGCCCGCGGCCAGCACTTCGGCCACCCCGGTGGTGGTGGCTGCGGCGATATCAATGCCGATCTCCTGCATTGCCTCAACCACCAACGGGTTGAGCTGGCCCGGTTCGAGGCCGGCGCTCGAGGCAATGAACGAGCCCTGGCACATCTGGTTGACGAAGGCCTCGGCCATCTGGCTGCGGGCGCTGTTGTGGATGCAGACAAACAGGATCTGCCGCGGACCGGTTGGGCTGCAGCAGTCGCTGCCATCAACCCCGCACTTCTCCGGGGCGAGGCAGGCCGTGTGCTTGCTGCCTAGAGTGAACAGCACCCCAGAGGGTGTGACCTCCGCACCGCCCAGCGGATACTGCGCGACTGCGTCCTGCTCATACTCCACTTCCACGGGCAGGTCAGCAACGCCCAGCATCGGGCCAGCCAGCCGCAGAATCTCTGCCAGCTTCGAGGTCTGCAGCCGATGCTCGGTATCATCGGCAACCCAGATTTGCAGCAGGCAAGACACCTGGCTGCGGCGAGTGCCGCCGCAGTCCATAAAGTCCTTTTGAACCCGACCGACCTCGGTGATGTGAAAGTGAGCCGGCACGAATGCACCGTCTGGCAGCATCCAGTGCAGCGACGCACCCGGGTGGGCTTCAAGCAAGGCCAGCAGTTCACGAACGGTCATTGCATTATCCGTCATGAGCGAAAAAGGAGCCGAACGGCAGCTGCCTTGCCACGGTCAAACGGCTGTGAACAAGATCAGCCTTCGCCTTCGGCATCCCGGCCGAGTTCCTGGTCGATCAGGATCAGGCCATGGCCATCGCCACCCACCAGCATCAGCCGGTCGTGCACGTCATCGGCCTCGGCGGTATCGGCAATCTGCTGCGGCACAAACTGCGTCAGAAAGCTGTGGGTGAGGTGATCGTTGTGCTTGTCGGCCAGGTCGATCAGGTCATTCATTCGCTGGAGCAGCGTATGCTCCTGCGTCCGCACCACATCAAACGCTGCCACGGGGCTTTCCCAGTCGGCGGCCGGAGCCTCGATGGTGGCAAACGTGGCCTGAAAGTCGCGATCGTTGAGGTAGTCGACAAACAGGTTCATGTGAGTCAATTCACCTGCCGCCTCGGCACGAAACCATTTGGCCATGCCGGTCAGGCCGCGGACGCTCGCCCACGAAGCCATCGAAAAGTAAAGGAACCCAGCCGAGGCCTCGATGCAGATCTGTTCATTCAGTGCAGCGGCGACTTCTTCGTTGAGGGATTTGCGAAAGCTCATGAGGTGGGCTCCGGGCGTGAAACGAACGTTAGCCGGCAAATTCTGCCGTCGTCGGATTTTAGCAGCTCCGGCTAAATTGAAACGCTGCTGATTGCGGCGGCAGAAAACCCTGGAAAAACATCTGGTTCCCCAGGGGGTTCGCTTCATTGGGAACGGGCCTGCAGAGCCATTTCAAACGCCGCTGATTGAGTTTTTGGGAGTCATAATGATCCATCACCGACTTGGTCGAATCTGTCTGCTCCTTGCTGCTGGACTGATGGGAGCTAGTGGGCTGCGAGCTCAAGCGACTGAATCAAATCAGGGGGCGGTGTTCGGAACGGACGTGCCGCGGGAGACCATCCCTGGCTTTAAGGCCAAGGAGCACCCGCTGCCGCTGCCGACCACGATGAG